>JAUMXS010000029.1 GCA_030528965.1 Eubacteriales bacterium | reverse complement strand
GAATGGCTTTGTTCACAGCCAATGTCACTATATCCGTGGCATCGGAAATGGCCATTCTCCCGGCAAGCTCACGGAAATACAGCACAGCCGGTACCAGAAGTCCCACCGCAAAAACCGGTATAAGCAAAAACCAAAGTCGTCTTTTTTGCCGCTTTGTCAGACGCGGCGCAAAAAAATGCGGTCTTTGGAAAAGGGGCATGGAATCACCTCCCATGCCCATGTATATGCATTATTTCCCGTCCAGCATTTCAGTCAATGCCGTAAGTACGCCCAGTTTTCCGGATTCATAGGTTATACCCCCCTGCAGATAGGCCGTATAAGGCTCACGCAGAGGGCCGTCACAGCTCAGTTCAATGGAAGAGCCCTGAACAAAGGCTCCCGCCGCCATGATGACTTCGCAGTCGTATCCGGGCATAGCCCAGGGTTCCGGCGAGACATAGCTGTCTACCGGCGAACCGTGCTGGATGCCGCGGCAGAAACGCTGGAGATTCTCCGGCGTTCTCAAGTTGATCATCTGGATAATATCGGGCCGGACTTCATCGGATCCCGGGGATGTATCATAGCCAAGTCGCTCCAGCATTCCCGCACAGAACGCCGCTGTTTTCAGCGCCTGAGCGGTTACATGCGGGGCCATGAAAAATCCCTGGAACAGCAGACGATTCTGGCCAAAGGTCGCACCGCACTCCCCGCCGACACCGGGGCTGGTGAGACGATAGGACGCATTTTCCACATATTCCTTTCGGCCGGCAATATAACCGCCCGCAGGAGCCAATCCGCCGCCGGGATTCTTGATCAGGCTTCCGGCCATGAGATCCGCCCCCACCATGGTCGGTTCCAGTGTTTCACAGAACTCACCGTAACAGTTGTCCACCATAACGGCCGTTGACGGAGAAACCTCTTTTACGGTTTTTGCCAGTTCCCCGATCTCGTGAACGGTAAGCGCCCGCCGGTCGGCATAGCCGCGGCTGCGCTGGATCAGAACCGCACGGGGTTTCAGCTGCGTGCAGGCTTCTTTAACAGCCTCATAATCCGGCCCGCCGTCGGCGGCCAGTTCCACCTGCGCATACCGCACACCGTAAAACGCCAGAGAGCCGTGGGCTTCTCCGGAAATGCCGATCGCGGTACGCAATGTATCATACGGGGCGCCTGTCACAGAAAGCAGCAGATCTCCGGGACCAAGAAGTCCGAACAGGGCGCAGGTCAGCGCATGGGTACCGTTAACAAGGCCCAGACGCACCAGCGCTGCTTCAGCGCCAAACACGCGGGCATAAATACGGTCCAGCGTATCTCGTCCCAGATCATCATATCCATATCCGGTCGTACCGGCAAAGCAGCCCTCCGCAACGCGTTCTTCCTGAAACGCTTCCATAACGCGGCAGGTGTTGATCTCCGCCGTACGGTCAAACCCGCGAAAAACCTCCGTCAGACTGTTTTGCACCTCGTCCGCCAGAGGCAGCAGGCTTTCATGAATTTTCATTGACCAGCTCCTCCAATACGAGTGCCGCCAGCCGCGGCAGATTCTCGAGATCCTCAACAGAAGCCACGCAGGCAGGTGAATGGATATTCCGCATGGCTACGGACAGAGCCAGCGTCCGAACACCGCCGCGGCTGCGCTGGATCCCGGAGGCATCCGTACCTCCCGCGATCATCGTCTTGGTCTGCCAGGCAATACCGTTTTTCTCCGCTGTTTTGCTTGCAAGTTCATACAAGCCGCGGTCATAAAGCGTTCCGCCATCCATGAAGGGAATTACTACGCCGCCGCCCACACGGCAGATGCGCTTTTCTTCCGCAACACCGGGAATATCCGCTGCTGTGGTTCCTTCCAGAACCAGACACAAAGCAGGATCGATACGGTAAGCCGCGGTGCGGCCACCGCGTGCGCCAACTTCCTCCTGCACCGTAAAAACAAACCAGGTATCACAGGGAAGTTCGCCTTCCATCAGCTTCAGCATAGCAGCACAGCCGCAGCGATCATCGATCGCCCGTGCCTTCAGCAGGCCCTCACCCATCTCGATGGGAGTACTGTCAAAAATCCCGCAGTCACCAAGATGGACGCGCTCCAGCGCCTCCGCCTCCGATTCCGCGCCGATGTCCAGATACAGTTCTTCCGTCTTGGGAACTTTTTTCTCCTCATCGTCGGAAACCAGGTGATAGGCTTTCACACCAATAATGGCCGGGATCCGATTCTGTCCTATCAGGACACGCCGCCCCATCGTCACACGGCGATCCACGCCGCCGATAAAGTCAAATTTCAAAAATCCTTCGTCTGTTACGCCGGTAACAATGATGCCCACTTCATCCATGTGAGCGCAGACCATGACCGGCTTCGGCAGGGTAACACGACCGCGGCAGAACACCAGAAGATTTCCCATAGGATCTGTTTCCACAGCATCGGCCAAAGGCAGAACACGTTCCAGAATGCTGTCACGAACCTCATCCTCCCAACCGGAAGGTCCGGCCAGCGAACAAAGTGTTTTTACAGTCTCAAGCATGGGGCATATCCTCCTCTCCGTAACTTTCGATATAAGCACAGAGGAGCCGGACGATCGCCTCGGCATCCCGCAGATCCATGGTCTCGACCGGTGTGTGCATATAGCGCACCGGCAGAGATATGAGCGCCGTCGCGACACCGGAACGGCTGACCTGGATCGCCCAGGCATTCGTTCCGCTGCATCCGCGCAGGACCTCAACCTGATACGGGATCTCTTTTTCCTTTGCCAGCGCCAGAAGCTTGTCCGACATACGGCGGGTCATATTCGGACCGACGCCGATGGCGGCACCGCCGCCCATGAGCAGTGTCTCTTCTTTTTTTGCATCGGGCGTGCTCCCGTGCGTCACATCGACCACAAGAGCCTCGTCCGGATTGACAGAGTAAGTACCGGTAATGGAGCCGCGCATCCCCAGTTCTTCCTGAGAAGCAAACTGGCAGTAGATATCTACCGCAAGCTTCTTATTCTGCAGATGTTCCATCACACTCACACGCAGCGCCGCACCGGCGCGGTCATCCAGCGCCTTGGAACAGATCCTGTTCTTTCCCAGCGGGATACAGTCGGCATAAAAAACGACCGGTGTTCCCTGCGGCACACGTGCCCGGGCCGCTTCATCGCTGAGACCTACGTCGATCCGCAGTTTATCACGCTCCACCGTCTTATCCATTTCCGATCCCTTCAGAATATGCGGCGGGAGCGTGTCGATCACACCATGCAGCGGAGGATCCGTCAGTACCGTGACTTCACGGGCCGGAAGCATCCGCGGATCTACGCCGCCCAGAGTATCAAAGCAAAGAAAGCCCTTGTCATAACCCGTGACGATAAGTCCGACCTCATCCAGATGTGCGTCCAGCAGAAGGCGCGGCGCATTTTCGATGCCGCAGCGCTTCACCGCCAGCAGATTGCCCATCACATCTGTCGTCACTTCATCCGCCAGAGGCTGAAGAAGCTCCTTCAGCGTGGCGTGAACATTATACTCGCTTCCGGACGGTCCCGGAACAGAGCAAAGTCTTTCCGTCAGTCGTCCCAGTCCAGTGTATTCCATCCCAGGTCCTCCTCCTGTAAGCTCATGACTATATCACGAAAACAATTTCCGCGCTGGGCAAAATTCAGAAATCTATCATATGAGGAACAGGCAGGCGACAACAGCACTACATCCCCTTCCTCCGCAAAGTCAATGGCGGCATAAACAGCTTCATCGAAATCATCATACACACTGATCGGCAGATAAGCCGGGTCATATGAAGCAGAATTCTCCACCGCGACACGGATCTTATCCGCAGTATCTCCGGTCAGGAACAGGGCCTTGGCCCGACGGCAGATCACTTCGCCCAGTTCGCCGAAAGGCACGTATTTATCATGTCCGCCGGCAATAAGCACAGGCTTGCAGTCGAAGGATCGCAGGCCGGCAATGGTTCTTGTGGGGCTGGTCGCGATCGAGTCATTGCAGAAGGTCACACCGTTAAGCTTCCGAACAATCTCCAGCCGGTGCGGAACGCCTTTGAAGGTCTGCGCCACGTTGCGGCAGGTCTCGTTATCCACCAGGCTCTCCACCGCGGCAAAGGCCGCCAGATAGTTCTCGACATTATGATCTCCGGGCAGAAGTATCGAGGCCGTCGGCATGATCGTATCCACCATGTAGTTTGTGGAACGGTAAACCATATCGTCCCGGGCAAAAACGCCGTCCACAACCGCTTTCTCCCGGCTGAACCAGCGGACCTTCGCGGTCGCTATGGCGCCATATTCTTCACAGCGGGCGTTATCCTGATTCAGAACCAGTACTTTGTCAGGCGTCTGATTCCTGAATATGTGTTCTTTGGCAAAAAGATAATCCGCATAGTCGGGATGAACATCCAGATGGTTGGGGGAAAGATTGGTCACGACCGCCACATCCGGGTTCAGATACATTCCATGCAGCTGGAAGGAACTCAGCTCCAGTACGGCATAGTCTTCCGGCTTCATATTCGGCACATCGGCCAGCAGAGGCTTCCCGATATTCCCTCCAAGGTGGACCGTATAGCCCTTTGCACGAAGCATTTCCGCAATGATCGTTGTGGTCGTGGTTTTTCCGTCGGAACCGGTTATCGCAACGGTATGGCAGGGACAGAGTTTAAAAAACGCTTCCATCTCGGAAGTGATCACACAGCCGCGTTCCCGCGCCGCGATCAGCTGCGGTGTATTGGGATGCAGACCGGGTGTTCGGAATATCACATCAAAATCCAGATTATTCAGGTAATCTGGGCCAAGCTGCAGTTTCGCCCCCAGGGCTTCATAGTGTTTTGCCGTATCGCCAAGCTGATCACGAGAAGTCTTATCACAGGCTGTCACATCGCAGCCGCCCTTCAGCAACAACTCCATCAGGGGTTTGTTGCTCACACCAATGCCAACGACGCCGATCCGCTTGCCGCGGAGTCCCTCAATATATTCCTGCAGCGTCATAATCCCTCATCCCCTTGTTCCTATATCATAACCGTCGGCGGAACCGCTCAAACTCCGCCGGCACGCACCATTTTTCTATAAACCGCAATACAAAACAGATATTATATTATATTACAATCGTGTTCATTTTGCAACACTTCAAACGAAAGGATGCGCCCGCCGAACCCGGCAGGCGCATCCCTGTATTGTAAATATCAGATTAACGAAACTGTCAGTTAATACCGCTGCTTTTGCGGATCTCCGCACGCTTGATTTTGCCGCCGATGGTTTTGGGGAGTTCCTCCACAAACTCTATGATACGCGGATACTTATACGGTGCGGTAACACGCTTGACATGAGTCTGAAGTTCCTTGACCAGCTCATCGGAAGGAGTATATCCTTCCGCGAGGACGACCGTCGCCTTGACCACCTGTCCGCGAATCGGATCAGGGGCAGCCGTAATGGCACATTCCACAACGGCCGGATGCTCCACAAGCGCACTTTCAACCTCGAAAGGCCCGATTCGATAGCCGGAGCATTTGATAACGTCATCATGCCGTCCGACAAACCAGTAATAACCGTCGGAGTCACGCCACGCGACATCGCGGAGATTATAGTCACCGTCCACGGCACAATCGCGCACGATGCAGTCATCCCCCATATAGCCGGTAAACAAACCAGCGGGCATGAAACGATGCAGATTGCCGATCAGGATCTCACCTTCCTGACCGTCCTCACATTCCTTGCCGTCAGCATCCACCAAATGAATATCATACAGCGGCGAAGGTTTTCCCATGGAGCCCGGTCGAGGCGGGAACCACTGGAAATTGGCCAGAAGTACCGTACTTTCAGACTGGCCAAAGCCCTCGGCAATGTCCAATCCGGTCAGTTTCTTCCAACGATAAAACACTTCGGGGTTAAGCGGTTCGCCGGCGTCACAGCAGCGCTCGATAGACGAAAGATCATATTTCGAGACATCTTCCTGCAGCATAAACCGATACATGGTCGGCGGTGCGCAGAACGTGGTGACGCGGTATTTCTGCAGCATCTCCAAAAGGTTCTTCGGCACAAACTTATCCATATCATAGACAAAGATCACAGCACCGCAGATCCATTGTCCATAGATCTTTCCCCAGCCGAACTTGGCCCAGCCGGAGTCGGATACACTCATGTGCAGTTTATCTTCCTGTACCATCTGCCAGTACTTTGCCGTTACGATATGACCAAGAGGATAGGCAAAATTATGATTGACCATCTTGGGCATGCCGGTAGTGCCGGAAGTGAAGTAAATGAGCATGGTATCGGCAAGCTGTGTGGCCTCCGAACCGGTCGGTCGGGGGAACTCCTCGGAAAACTGCGCGATGCATTCCGCGAAGTTCAGCCAACCGTCCCGCTTTTCGCCCACAAGGATCCGGTTTTTAACGGTGGGAGAATACGGGGCAGCGCCTTCGACCTGCGACACAACAAAAGGATCGTCGACACAGACAAGAGCTTCGATCATGGCCGCATTGCAGCGATATGCCACATCTTTCTGCGTCAGCTGGATGGTGGCCGGGACGAGAGGGGCGCCCAGCTTATGCAGTGCAGTGGCACAGATCCAATACTCCCAGCGTCTGCGCAGCATCAGCATAACACGTGTTCCCTTGCGGATTCCGATGCTCTTGAAAAAGTTCGCAGTCTGGTTTGAAAGGCGTCGGATCTCTTCAAAAGTCAGCGTCTTTTCATTTCCATGGTCATCACACCATACGATCGCCCGTTTATTGGGATCACAGGCCGCCCAGGCATCCACAATATCAAAACCGAAATTGAAACGGCTGGGCACGGTAAGTTTGTAGTTCAGCTTAAAATCCTCATAGGAATTAAACTCGGTACGGGGAAGAAAACGCTCCAGCATGACAAACAGGCTCCTTATTCTGTCGGATTAAGAGAATCTTGCTCTTGTGTAAATCGGAGCCTTACTCCGAAATAACGGCCAGGAAGGTCACCTCACCGCCCACGGCGGTGAAGCCGTGCGGATGGGTGGGATTGAGATATACGCTGTCACCGGCGGAAAGGATGATCTCCCGATCATCGATATACAGCTTCATACAGCCGGAAACCACATAGTCAAACTCCTGACCCTCATGGGTATTCAATTCCAGTTCGGCGGGGCCAAGCGTAACAAGAGAGGGCTGCATGATCTTCTGTCCGTAACGGAACGCGAGGTCCTGATAGCTGTAACCCGGTTTACGGCTGATCTCCAAACCTTCACCGGAGCGAACGACCTGGAAAGTATCCAGCTTACCGCCGGCACCCGTGATGATCTCCGTGAAATCAACCCCACACTTGTTGGCAATGCGGAAAATGACACCAATAGGAATATCCTCTCCGGATTGTTCATACGCAGCGTAAGTTTCGACGCTGATGCCCAGAGCATCTGCCATTTCTTCCATCGTGAAGCCGCAAATATCACGCAGTTCCGCGATTCTCATTCCGATCTCATCGTTTTTTCCTCTGGCCATTTTCCTTACCTCCCAAAAAGATTATTACCGAATATTTTAACAATTTCTGTATTATAACGCAATAGACACAGGCAAAAAAAACTCTGTAATTGTTGTCTCCATTTTGGTGTAATCTACAGTTTGCCCGGCAGCGAAATCTCAGAATTCTGTAAAATGCGTAAAAGTGCGGGAAAGCTGAAAAAAATTGTTGACTTTTCAAAATGCATGAATATAATGGACTCAAATACGCAGATGAAGAACGGCTGTAGCGTCTGCATTCCACAGAGAGCCGGCGGTTGGTGTGAGCCCGGCGAATGCTGCTGCAGCGGATCCCTTCGGAGTACGGGTCCGAAAGCCTTCTTTGGTGAGTAGATGCCTGCGTGGATGTCGCGTTAAGACGGGGGACTTGACAGAGTCCGTAAAGAGAACGCTTTTGCGTTAATCTGGGTGGTACCGCGGGTGTAAGCTCGTCCCATGTATGGGGCGGGTTTTTTCTTTTGTCCGAAAATTCAATATTCTAATAATCAGGAGGAATAAAGCATGGCCTATAATATTACTGAAATTGCGGAACGTATCCGTTCCCTGCGTACACTGATCGGTCTTACGCCTGAGGAAATGGCTGCTGCCACCGGCGAAACACCGGAACGCTATCTGGAATATGAAAAAGGCCAGACGGATTTCCCCTTCAGTTTTCTGTACCATTGCGCCGAGGCCTTTGGCGTGGACATCGTTGAGGTCGTCACAGGCGAAAATCCGCGTCTCAGCGGCTACAATCTGATCCGCGCGGGCGAAGGCCTGCCGATCAAGCGCGAGGAAGGTTTTGATTATTACCATCTCGCCGCCCGCTTTAAAGACAAGCTTGCCGAGCCTTTCCTCGTCCGTGCAACCTACCGCGAGGAAGAACAGTCCCGCCCCATTGAGCTTGCCACTCACGCAGGACAGGAATTTGACTACGTTCTCACCGGGCGTCTGCGTTTTACCGTCGAGGGACACATCGAAGAACTGGAACCCGGTGACAGTGTATATTACAACTCCGGCAAACCGCACGGCATGATCGCCACGGGCGGAGAAGACTGCACGTTTTTGGCTGTTGTTCTCAAGTCCCTGGAAGAAGGAGATGAACCGGTTTGATGAATCTGCATCAGAAATATGTTGAGGAACGCTATCGGAAGGACGGTTCTCTGGAACACTACTCCCTGACCCCCACCGATAACTTCAACTTCGGTTATGACGTCGTAGATGCCATAGCGGAAAACGAACCCGATCGTACGGCTATGATCTGGTGCGACCCCACAGGGCTGGAAAAGACCTTTTCTTTCTCGGATATCAGCCGTATGTCAAATAAGACCGCAAACTATTTCCGTTCCATCGGAATCGGCAAAGGCGATTTTGTTCTCGTTATTCTCAAGCGCAATTATGAATTCTGGTACACGGCCGTCGCGCTCCATAAACTCGGTGCGGTCCTTGTCCCGGCTACCTTTATGCTAAAGTCGCACGACGTGGAGTACCGTATCAATGCCGGTAAGATCAAGGCCGTCATTGCCACCACATCCTGTGACGTTGCCGATGCCATCGAGGAAGCAGAACCTCTCTGCCCGACGCTCACGACAAAGGTCATTGTCCGCGGCGAACGTGAGGGCTGGGAATGCTTTGACCGCGGCGTCGAAGCCGCTTCCGAAGAATTCGAGCGTGTGGAAACCAACATCCGCGAACCGATGATCATGTTCTTCTCCTCCGGTACCTCCGGTTATCCGAAGATGGTTCTGCATGATCACGGATACGCTCTTGCCCATCTGTTCACCGCCAAGCACTGGCACAACGTCAACCCCGATGGTCTGCATTTCACCATTGCCGATACCGGATGGGGCAAGGCGGTCTGGGGTAAGTTTTACGGTCAGTGGCTGATGGAAGCCGCTATTCTGACCTATGATTTTGACAAATTCCAGCCGAAAGAGATACTCAGCTGTCTGGAAAAGTATAAGGTCACGACCTTCTGCGTTCCGCCGACAATGTATCGCATGCTGCTGCACGAGGATGTTTCCTCATACGATCTCAGCTCCCTTGAATACTGCACCACGGCCGGCGAGGCCATGCCGCCCGAAGTGTTCAAGGCCTGGAAAAAAGCCACCGGTATCACCATCATGGAAGGTTTCGGTCAGACGGAAACGACCGTTGCCATCTGCAATACCCGTGGGATGACGCCCAAGCCCGGTTCTCTGGGCCGTCCCTCCCCTCAATACCGCGTTACTCTCATGGATGCCGATGGCGACCCCTGCCCCGTTGGTGTGACCGGCGAAATCGTCATTTGTGTCAAATACGGCAAGCCCGAAGGTCTGCTCAACTGCTATTATCTCAACGAGGAAAAAACCAAAGACGTACTCCGCGGCGGTTGGTACCATACCGGTGACACTGCCTGGATGGATGAAGACGGATATTACTGGTACGTTGGACGCAACGATGACATCATCAAGTCCTCCGGCTACCGCATCGGCCCCTTTGAGATCGAAAGCGTACTTATGGAGCATCCCGCCGTTGCCGAGTGCGCTGTAACAGGCGTACCCGATGAACTTCGCGGTCAGCTGGTCAAGGCCAGCATCGTGCTCTTCCCCGGCTATGAAGCCTCGGACGATCTGGCCCGTGAGATCCAGTCCTATGTCAAGCGGCGTACCGCACCTTACAAATATCCGCGAATCGTCAGCTTCGTGAAAGAACTGCCCAAGACAGTAAACGGAAAGATCCGCCGTGTCGCCATCCGTGAGAACGACCACGACAAGGCCTGAGGTAAACTTCTCCTCACCTCTTTCCCTGCTTACAATGAACAACCCCGGAGATTGCATTGCAATCCCCGGGGTTTCTGTTCCTATCTTCAATCAGAGCAGCGGTTTTACGTATGAAGCAAACACTATAGACGCCAACATCCAGAACTCCGTTTTCTGAAGGAACCATCCGGCGAGATCACCGGACCATCCGCCAAACTTTGTGCGCGCAGTGTGGACACAACAGAGAAGACTGCCGCCCGCAGTCAGAATCATGCATATACTTATCAGACCATCCGTAATAAAGAGTGCCGCACATAGGAAAACCGTCAAAGCTCCCAGCAGTATCTGCACAGTTCTTTTTTCGGCAGCGACAGCAAAACCATGGGCCAGCCCGGTGTTCTTCGCGCCGGACAGCGACACAACGCAAAGTCCGGACAGTGCTCGTGAAAGGATAAACGACAATCCAATGCATAACAGGGCCTTTTTCTCGGGAATGAACGCCCCGCACAGGGCAAAATATCCCACGAAATAACTGCAAAGCCAAATGACAGCAAACGCACCGCAGCGGGGATCTTTCAGGATCTCCTGCCGCCGTTCAGGGGAAGCATGTGATGCCAGAGCATCACATGTATCGGCATAACCGTCCAGATGGATCCCGCCGGTAACAAACACCGGAATCAGGCAAAGGATCGCCGCGCGGAGCATGACAGGAAGGCCCAGCAATTCGCATAACACAACAGCGCCCCACCAGAGCAAGGCGATGATCACGCCCACCAGAGGGAATGCACAGAGAGCATAGCGCATATTTCGCTCATTCCACAAAACCGAAGGCATAGGGATCGCAGAAAACATGGAAAGAGCAACTGCGACCGTTTCCAGACATAAACGCAACTCTGCTCCCCCTCCTTCCGAGCATATTTCACGCATAACCATTACATACTCATTCAGGCTCACATTGTAACATTTCCCAACTTTTCCGTCAATCCTGCCCACTTAGACTATATCCAAAGCATTTACGCTCATCTGCCGCTCCGAGCGGTACACAAGATACAGAAAACCGGAGCCGTCGAAATGAGAAAGCTCCGGTTTTTAACATAAAAAAACGGCACAGCGTATCGTTGTGCCGTTTGTAAATATCAGATTTTCATCACGAAGCAAGCTGCTGCGCAAGAACGGCTGCCGCCGCTGCGTCAGGCGAATATCCGTCTGCACCGATATCCGACGCGAATTCGGCCGTGATCGGAGCGCCGCCGACCATCACACGGACCTGATCGCGCAGACCGGCTTCCCCGATGGCTGCCACAGTAGCACGCATGGACTCCATAGTGGTAGTCAGCAGAGCCGAAAGTCCCACGACATGGCAATCCGGATTCTCGCGAATGGCGGCCACGAACTGTTCCGCAGATACATCGACGCCAAGGTCAATGACTTCAAAGCCCGCGGATTCCACCATCAATGCCACAAGATTCTTTCCGATATCATGCATATCCCCGGCCACGGTCCCGATAATAAATTTCCCGTATTTCCCGGCGGCATTTCCCGTCAGCAGCGGACGCAATACAGCAACGCCCTTTTGCATGGCACGGGCAGAAACCAGAATTTCCGGCACGAACAGTTCGCCGCGCTGGAAACGCTCACCGACGACATCCATG
The DNA here is from genome assembly GCA_030528965.1 of Eubacteriales bacterium. Classification (GTDB taxonomy): domain Bacteria; phylum Bacillota; class Clostridia; order Oscillospirales; family Oscillospiraceae; genus JAUMXS01. The sequence goes on along the minus strand of JAUMXS010000029.1, from coordinate 2,324 downwards.
GCTCCCGTCATGGCATTCAGGATATCTTCGGGCGAAGCACCCGCATCCAGAGCGCCGCGGACAGCATTCTCTATTTTTTTAAGCCGGCCGGCTTCCACAAGTCTGGCAACTTCCTGCAGAGCGGACATTTTTATATCCCCCTTATCGTTTTAATCCCCGGAGAGAGGCCCGAAAATACCTTCTCTGTAGGCAGAAATATATTCGATGCAATACTCATCTTCTCCGCGCAGCGCTTCGGCCGCAAGGACCATACCACGAAGGTCTCGATCCAGCGGATCAAGCACGGCTGCATCCATACCGGCGCTGACAGCCGCCGCCGCAAATGCGGCATTCACCAGTCGACGGCAGGGCAGCTGATAGCTGATATTGGATATACCTCCCGAAATATGCAGTTCGGGATAGTTTTCGCGGATATAGCGAATAACGTTCAGCGTCGTCGTGGCACCGGTCTCGGAAGCGCAGAGCATCTCCACCAGCGGATCGATATAAATGCGATCATGCACGATCCCGTGAGCCGCTGCGCTCTCGAGGATCCTTTCCAGAACGCGGATGCGTCCCTCCGGAGTATGAGGAATCCCCTTATCGTCACAGAGCAAAGCCATGACTTTCCAGTTGGTTCCGGCAATAGCAGGAAAAACAACGTCCAGCTTATCGCCTTCGCCGGAAACGGAATTGATCATGCCGGGACGCTTACAGAGGGGCATTGCCTCCACACAAGCCCGGGCATTGGGACTGTCCACGGAGATCGGAGTGTCGCAAACATCCTGTACCAGGCCGATAAGCCAGGCCAGTGTTTCGGCTTCACCCGTACCGACAGAAGCACAGACATCAATGAAATCCACTTCGGACTCCGCCTGTTTCCGGGCAATTTCGCGAATAAACGCCTCATCATGCGCAGCAATGGCACGTCCCATGGAGGGAATGCTGCCGTTGATTTTTTCGCCTATAATAATCATTTTGAAAACTCCTTTCGGTGTTCTCTTCAAAAAGACTTCAGATGCAGCGGTCAGCTGCCTCGACCACATGCCGTGCAAGCACAGCCGTCGTCACCGCACCGACGCCGCCCGGAACGGGCGTGATGGCTTCGACGATCTCCACCGCTTCATCAAAGCGCACGTCGCCGCAAAGCTTTCCTTTTTCCTCGTTCCAGCCAATGCCTACATCCACGACCACCTGACCGGGACGCAGATATTCGCTCCCGAAATGCTCCATCTGACCAGCGGCCACAAGCAGGATCTCCGCCTCACGCGCAGCAGCCGGCAGATCGGCAGTCTTTGAATGGCAAATCGTGACGGTGGCATTCTTCTGCATAAGCAGCATCGCCGCCGGACGTCCGATCACCAGACTGCGTCCGATCACAGCAGCACGCTTTCCGGCACAATCGATCCCATAATAGTCCAGAATTTCCATGGATGCCTGTGCCGTGCAGGGCGGAAAGCCCGTTCCGGCCCCGGTAAATACGCCGGCCAGAGAGCCATCCGTAATGCCATCCACATCTTTCTCCGGGCACAAGGCACAGCGAACGGCCTCACCGTCCAGATGTTTCGGCAGAGGCAGGAAAAGCAGGATACCGTGGACCGCATCATCACGATTGAGCGCATCAAGTTCGGCAAGCAGAGTATCCTGAGAGACATCAGCCGGCAGCACAACACTTCGGGTCTCGATTCCGACACCCGCGCAGCGCTTCATGGCTCCGCGTTCATAGGCCAGATCATCCGGTCTTTCGCCCACACGCAGGATCGCCAGCAGCGGCACGATCCCCCGTTCACGCAGGGCGACCGCATCGGCAGCGGTTTTTTCATTCAGTGCAGCGGCAACCGGCGCACCTTTGAGGAGTTTTTCCATTCTCTGTCCTCCGAATCTCAGCGAAGCTGGGCCGAGACATTCTCATACACCGCTTCCGCCTGTTTCCAGTATTTATTCATCAGAGCATCTGCCTCGGCATTGAGTTCCCCGGCATAGGCACGGTCACGCATAGACTTTGTATTGATAAACACATTCAGTGCCGCACCGTACATAGCCGCCCAGGCCAGTACCGCACCCACGCCTGCATCCGAAACAGCCAGTTTATTGCCTTTTTCGGCAAACTGTTCCTGCAGTTCGATCACACGACAACACAGCCGCATAATCTCCATAGGCGGTTTGGCCGCATCACGCAGACACTGTTCCATGATCTCCGCACGGGCGGGATCATCTTTGGGAATGCCGTAGGCACGGGAGAGCGGAGCAAATGCCGCTGCATCCTCATCGATGCAGTCCAACAGACGATTACGCAGCGCATCCGCCTCTTCCGTAAGCCGAAGGATGTCTTCTTCGACAGCGGC
>JAUMXS010000028.1:11799-14196 GCA_030528965.1 Eubacteriales bacterium | reverse complement strand
GTCCGCGCTCCCGCACGAGGACAGGCCGCCGTGTTCTATGCCGATGACGGCCGCCTCCTTGGCGGCGGCTTCATCTGCTAACGATTTATTGGTGCATTATTCGCACCACTTCATTCTGCAATGCCACTTGCTTTATTTCGTTAATGTGGTATTATAACAAAGCGGTGTTTCCGCAATTTTTTCAGGAGGAAAAGAAAAAATGAAAAAGACTTCCAGAATCATTGCTCTGCTTCTCGCACTCATGATGTGCCTGACTCTCTGCGCCTGCAATAAGGATGATACTCCCCCCAGCACTTCCACCGATGTTAACATTCAGGATATCGTAGAGTCCGCAGCCCCCGAGGCCGAAGGCGAAGGCGAACCCGAAACCGATCCCGAACCTGCTGAAGACGACCTCGCTTACGTCACCGGAAACGGCAAGCTCATCATCGGCTACACCGTGTACGAGCCCATGAACTACACCGATGAGAACGGTGAGTTCACCGGTTTTGACACCGAGCTGGCCAAGGCCGTCTGCGAAAAGCTGGGTCTGGAGCCCGAATTCGTCATCATCAACTGGGATACCAAGGAAGTCGCTCTGGCTGCCAAGGATATCGACTGCATCTGGAACGGCATGACTCTGAATGCTGACCGTGAAGCCAACATGGCCTGCACCGTCCCCTATGTCAAGAACGCTCAGGTCGTTGTTGTCAAGGAAGGCTTTGAGTACACCGATACCGCTTCCCTCATCGGCGGCGTTGTCTGCGCGGAGATCGGTTCCGCCGGCGAACTGCTGATCAAGGGCGACGATGAGACCGAGCCCGATGCCAACCTCGCTCAGGCTGAATATGCCGGCAAGAGTGTCCAGACCGACTGTCTCATGGAAGTCAAGGCCAACACTGCCGACGCTGCCGTTCTGGACCTGACTCTGGCCAAGTCCATGACCGGTGAAGGCACCGACTATGCCGATCTGGTCATTGTCGATTACCTCGCCGAAGAGAACTACGGTGTTGCCTTCCGTCAGGGCAGCAACATCCGTGACGAAGTCAACAGCATCTTTGCCGAACTGCTCGAGGACGGCACCCTGCAGGCTCTGGCCGACAAGTACAGCCTGGAGCTCGCCGACACCGAAGCTGCTGCGTAAAACATAAGCTTACTCAGCTTTCATAGCATTCCATGGGACAGAGGGTCTGTGCTCTCTGTCCCATTTGCAACAACAGATCACATAACGAGAGATAGATAGAGAGGACTGACCGCGCGTGGCCGCCATTTTTACCCGTCTGACCAACGCCTTTATCTTAAACAACATACGACTCTTTGCCCTGACTCTGCTTTTTTCCATTCCGCTGGGCCTCATCATCGCTTTTGGTTCGATGAACAAGTGGAAGCCTTTCCGGTTTCTGGACAGCAAGGCTGCCGACGGGCACAGGCACGGACCCAAGACCATCCGAGCCGCGTTGGCTTCTTTCCGCCCCATCAGTGCGCTGGTGAAGCTCTTTGTCTGGATCATCCGCGGTACGCCGCTTATGCTCCAGATCCTGATCATCTATTTTGGTCCCGGACTGCTTGAACTGGCTTTCGGCTGGCCCAAGGGCAACGCCGGCCGTATGCCCGCGGCGGTGGTAACTTTCAGCATTAACTATGCCTGCTATTTCTCGGAGATCTATCGCGGCGGTATTCAGTCCATCCCCAAGGGTCAATCCGAAGCCGGACAGGTCCTCGGCATGACCCGTTCACAGATCTTCTTCCGTGTCACCCTTCTTCAGCTTGTAAAGCGCATCGTCCCCCCTATGGGAAACGAGATCATTACCCTCATCAAGGATACGGCTCTCGCCAACTATATCTCCATTCTGGAGCTCATCATGACCGCCAAGGAATACACTTCGGCGGGCCTCATCTGGCCTTTGTTCGCCACAGCGTTCTATTTCCTGGCCTTTGTAGGTATATTGACGCTGCTGTTTGGCTGGGTCGAGAAAAAACTAAACTTTTTCCGTACATAAAGGGGGATCAACATGCCTGTATTAGAGGTCAAAAACCTTCAAAAACGCTTCGGCCGGCTCGAGGTGCTGCGGGATATTGATTTCTCCCTGAACAAGGGCGAAGCCATCGCCATCATCGGTTCCTCCGGCAGCGGTAAGACCACGCTTCTGCGCTGCCTGAACTTTTTGGAACGGCCCAACGGAGGACAGATCCTCGTCAAGGGCAAAGTGATCTTTGACGCTGCGGATTCCTCCACTCATTCCGATGCGGAGATCCGGAAAAAACGCCTCCATTTCGGTCTGGTATTCCAGAATTTCAATCTTTTCCCGCAGTATACCGCGCTTAAGAACGTCAAACTGGCCTCCGAACTTCTTGCCAGGGAAAACCCGGAGTACAAGGTTCATAAGCACGAAATTCTGGCGGAGATCGATGCACACG
>JAUMXS010000028.1:8278-11789 GCA_030528965.1 Eubacteriales bacterium | reverse complement strand
CTTCTGGCACAGATGGGTCTTGCGGACCGGGCAGATTATTATCCGCATCAACTCTCCGGCGGTCAGCAGCAGCGTGTGGCCATCGCCCGTGCGCTGGCACTTTCACCCGATATACTCTGCTTCGACGAGCCTACTTCCGCTTTGGATCCCGAACTCACCGGTGAAGTCCTGCGTGTCATCCGGGGCCTCGCGGAAAAGCGTACCACTATGATCATTGTCACGCATGAGATGCAGTTTGCTCGCGATGTGGCCGACCGCGTCATCTTTATGGACGGCGGTGTCATCGTGGAACAGGGTGCTCCCGAAGATGTCCTCGGGAACCCCCATGAGGAACGTACACGACAGTTCCTCGCCCGTTACAACGAAAATTAAGAGTCCGCGGTTTTGTTTTCCTAAATCGTTTACAAATCCGCCCTTGCACTCATGCATGTTTTCCTGTATGATGAATATCGCGTACCGACACGGTACGCGATATCTTCGTTTTTGAAAGGATGTGCGTCGATGAAAAACAAAATTCGGGCATCGGCGCTTTTTTTGTGCCTTCTTCTGCTTCTCATGTCCACTGCCTGTGGGCGGGGCGGCTCTTCCTATCCAGTACTGGATACCTTATCCACGGAAAAGTGGAATATCGCATTTCGACAGGGCGACAGTGTCGGCGAGATCGTCACGGCAGCACTTTGTGAGCTGGCCGCATCGGGAGAATTGTCCCGTCTCTCCTCCGAATATCTCGGCGATGATTACAGCTGTCTGGACGGAAATGCCGGTGCGCTGGAAACTCTCGCCGCGGAAACGGAGATCCCGGAGCGCACACTGCTCATCGGTGTGGAAGCCAACAGTCCACCGCTGAGTCTTTTTTCCGGCTATATGTTCTCAGGCTTTATCCCTGCCTTGGCAGAAAAGGTCTGTGAAACGATCGGCTGGGATTATCAGTTCATTCCCGTTCTTCCCTCTGACGCTTCCGTGGAGCTGGCTTCCGGCAACGTGGACTGCGTGTGGGTCAGCGCCGCTTTTACGGAAAGCAGTTCCACCGCCGTCTCCCCCGGGTATCTGGAAAATGAGGAATGGCTCATCGTGCGCCGCGACAGCGGCTATGCCAGCAAGCGTTCGCTTCGCGGCCTTGACCTTGCCGTCACCGATTCGGATAATGCCGCTGCCGTTCTGAAAGCCGCCGAACAGAGCGATACTTTCCGGGCCATCTGGACATACGCAACCCCGACCGAGTGCTTTGCCGCTCTGGACAATAAGAGCTGCTCCGCCGTCTTGATGGACAGCCTGATCGCACAGACCATTATGTACGGCTGATACCTGAAAATCAAAAAACGCATCGCAGACAGTTCGTCAGCGATGCGTTTTTTTATTCAGGCTTCCGCCTTCGGATATTCCGTTGCTGAGATATTCCGTTGCCGTCCGGAGCGATAAACGGACATTGATCAACAAGGCCTAGCTTATCTTCTTCCGCCGTGTCTTCCGGCAGGGCCTCTGCCGGGTCGTCCGTGCATACCTCTCGGCGGCTTGGGAGCCGGTGCGCGGTGCGGCCTTGGGGCTGCAGCGCGGGGCGGTATCATCCAGAGGCTCTTGGGCGGGGGCGGAGGCGCCGGTCTGCGGCGGCGGTACGGACGAGCTGTCCAACGATATCTGGGTACAAAGAGCGACGAGATACTAAACCTGCGTTTGGGACGCCGGATAAACCGGTTTACGCGGTTGGCCGCCGTCAGCAGAGCAAAGGCTGCCGCAGCTTTGGTGATAAAATTACCGTCCTGATCAAACACACTGGAAGACGCATGCTGACTCATATCCACAACGTTGTCTCCACAGTAGATGGACACGGACATGCCGTATTCGGTCAGAGCCTGGGCGAGATATATGGCCTGATTCGAAGTCAGATTCTGCGCCGCCTGACAGGGCAGTGCATTCAGGATACGACGGGCATCCGCTGCACTGTAGCCCAGAAGATCCTCCACGAGTTCCGCCGCATTGGTGACAGTGCAGGTGCCGCGGCTCATGATGACGATACTGTAATTATTGATTTCATTGTTTATTCCAATCGTCTGCTGACCGGCCGTGATGACAGGAGTGGGGGCAACAGTCGCAGGCAGTTGAGTCTGTGCAGCGCCGCATCCGGGGCAAAAGTTCATCCCTGTGCCAATTTCCTGTCCGCATTGATGACAAAAAGCCATGGCGTAACCTCCCTGAATCTGTGTTGTTAATTCCATTATAAACCAGACGTATTCCGTTTTTCAAGCAGAAATCACCCTGAGCCCGTTTCACGAATAAAGTCAAAAAGGACTCTCCCGTCCCGATTCCCGGGCAGGAGAGTCCTTTTTATGTGGTATAGATCAAAAACGCAGTTTTTCCACGGCCTCCACGATCTCTTCAAAACGCATGCCCCGGGAAGCCTTTATCAGTACAACATCACCGGGCTGCAGAAGCTGAGGGAGGGCATCGATCAGGAGTTTCTTTTCTTCGAAATAACGAACACCCTTCTTCGGCGCCGCCTGACTTGCCCCCGCGGCAGTGTGTTGGGACACGGGCCCGCAGGCAAAGACAGCATCCGCTTCTTCCGCCGCCAGCCGGCCCAGCCCGTAGTGAAGCTTTCCGGCATCCGAGCCCAGTTCCAGCATATCCCCCAGGATACAGACACGACGTCCCTCAAGTGTCCGGAGCGAACGCACCGCCGCGGCACAGGAATCGGGATTTGCGTTATAGCAGTCATCCACCAGCGTCAGCTGCGGCAGCCGGCAGATCCGCGCACGACGGCCCACCGTCTCATAATCCGCTATACCGGCAGCGATCTCCTCATCACTGAGGCCCTGTTCGAGACCCACAGAGGCCGCAGCCAGCGCTGCATAGACCATATGGGTACCGTAAGCCGGGATCCGCACGGCAAAGCGCCGCGTCCCCGCAGCCACGTCAAACCCCGTGGCCGTACCGTTGTCCAGCGTACAAATATTCTCGGCACGCACGTCGCAGTGACTTCCCAGGCCATAAAGCACGGCACGCAGTCTGAACGCGGCATCACGCAGAAGCGCATCATCTCCGTTTACGACCACGACGCCGTCTTCCGGCATTCCCTCCAGAATTTCGGACTTGGCACGGAGGACTCCCTCCAGATCCTGCAGAAATTCCAAATGTGCATGGCCGATCACTGTGATGACCGCGACTGTCGGGCGTACGATCTGTGTAAGCCGGCTCATCTCGCCGAAATGGGAGATCCCCATCTCTATGACAGCCGCTTCATGTCCTTCATCCAGACGAAAAACGGTCAGCGGTACACCCAGCTCGTTGTTAAAGTTTCCTTCCGTGCGGTGCACACGCATGTGCCGCGCCAGCACAGAGGCTATCATTTCCTTCGTCGTGGTCTTTCCCACGCTTCCGGTTACACCTACGACCGGAATTTCAAATTTCCGGCGATAGTATCCCGCCAATGTGCCGAGCGCTTCTTCTACGGAAGAAACAACTACGGCAGGCTGCGCCGGGTCCTCCGGCGCACGGCTGCAGAGCGCCGCCAGCG
>JAUMXS010000028.1:0-8268 GCA_030528965.1 Eubacteriales bacterium | reverse complement strand
CATGCCCATCCACACGTTCTCCGCGCAGCGCGGCAAACAGGCAGTCCGTTCCGACTTTACGGCTGTCGGTCGTGATAAAACTCACACAGCGCGTCAAAGCTTCCGCGGGTCCATGATATTCCCCGCCGCATACCGCGGCGACTTCCTTTAAATACAGTTCCTTCATATATATGTCCCGTTCTGGTACAAGCTTACTGGTATTTTTTCAGCGAAGCCGCGATGATCTCATTGCAAAGCTCCCCGAAATCCTTTCCCTGGGCAGCAGCCATACGCGGCACAAGGCTGGTCGGCGTCATGCCGGGCAGTGTGTTCGCTTCCAGACACCAGAACTTGCCTTCCTCATCCATCAGAAAATCCACGCGGCCGTATGCCTCGATCATCAGCACTTCACAGACCTGTTTCGCAATTCTCTGAACCTGTTCCGTCGCTTCCGCATCGATCGGCGCAGGGCACAGTTCTTCCGTCAGTCCGGGCTGGTACTTGTTTCGGTAGTCATAAAATCCTTCGTGCGGAATGATCTCTACGACGGGCAGAGTTTCTCCGTCTACTACACCTACCGTCAGTTCGCGGCCCTGAATAAATTTCTCCACGATCACATGATCCTCAAAAGCAAAAGCCGCTTCCAGGGCAGGAAGATAGTCCTCTTCCCGGAGAACGATGCTCGTTCCCACGCTCGACCCGCCGGAGCAGGGTTTTACCACACAGGGGGCACCTATGTACGGATACGGCTCCTCGCCCCGCGTCACCGTAATGCCCTCCGGAACGGCGATACCCGCTGCCGTCAGCAGCTGTTTGGTCAGCGTTTTGTTCATGGCAAGGGCACTGCCCAAATATCCGCTTCCTGTATAGGGGATCCCGGCAATATCCAGCCAAGCCTGCAGCTTTCCGTTTTCCCCTTCTTCGCCATGCAGCGCGAGGAAAACCAGTTCTGCCGCCCGGCAGATCTCCAACACGTTTTCCCCGATGGGGCTGTTTCCAGCTCCGCGGCTTGCACGCACGGCTTCCAGATCGGGCTCCTTCTCCGGAACCGAAAAGATGTCATCTTCCGTTTCCATCCGGAACAGTTCATGGGGATCCGAATATTCCCCTTCCCAGCCGAAAAACAAATCCATCGGCACAACACGGTGCCCGCTCTCTCGCAGTGCTCTGACCACACTGGCGGCGCTGCTGCGCGAAACATCTCTCTCCGCACTCAGTCCGCCGTAGAGAACTACTATATCCATGTTCGCCCTCCCTGCTTTCATTCAGGAAACGATCCTTCGATCGTCGTTTAACAACCATATCAGTATACGCTCAGCACAAGCTGTGAATATACATTTTTATAGTATATCACAGCCCCGGACCTGAGGCAAATACATAATAACAAAATTCGGGCACGCCGCAGAACAAATATTCTGCAGCGCACCCGAAATGCAGGCTTTTCAGTTCAGGAAATCACGAAGTTTCTTGCTGCGGCTGGGATGGCGAAGCTTGCGCAGAGCCTTCGCCTCGATCTGACGGATGCGTTCACGGGTAACATTGAACTCCTTGCCGACTTCCTCCAGCGTACGGGTACGGCCATCCTCAATGCCAAAACGCAGGCGCAGAACTTTTTCCTCTCTCGGCGTGAGGGTCCCCAAAACGGACATCAGCTGTTCCTTCAGCAGGGTGAACGACGCAGCTTCCGCAGGCTCCGAGGCCTCTTCGTCGGGAATAAAGTCACCAAGATGGGAATCTTCTTCCTCGCCGATCGGCGTTTCAAGAGATACCGGCTCCTGCGCGATCTTCAGGATATCACGCACCTTCTCCACAGGCATTCCCATTTCTTCGGCGATCTCCTCAGCAGAAGGATCATGCCCCAGCTCCTGCAGGAGCTGACGGGAGACACGGATGACCTTGTTGATGGTTTCCACCATGTGGACCGGGATACGAATCGTGCGGGCCTGGTCCGCAATGGCACGCGTGATGGCCTGACGGATCCACCAGGTCGCATAGGTAGAGAATTTATAGCCCTTGGTATAGTCAAATTTCTCAACAGCCTTGATCAGGCCCAGGTTGCCCTCCTGGATGAGGTCCAGGAACAGCATGCCGCGGCCCACATACCGCTTTGCGATACTGACGACCAGACGAAGGTTCGCCTCCGCCATGCTTCGCTTGGCCGCCTCATCGCCCGCCGCCATACGCACCGCCAGTGCCGTTTCTTCCTCCGGCGTCAGCAGACTGACCTTACCGATCTCCTTGAGATACATGCGCACGGGATCGTCTGTCGAGAAAGTGTCCGCCAGAGCTTCCGTCTCGGCGATCTCTTCTTCCGTGACTTCTTCGATCTGCTCCAGCTCAGCCATCTCAGGCACTTCGTCATCCAGCGGAGGAGGATACTCTCCCGCCATGTCGATACCCAGATCTTCCAGCGTATCATAAAACTTATCCAGCTGGTCCGGTTCCAGATTCAGACTATCCAAAACCTCGGAGAGTTCCTGATACGACAGTTTGCCCTGTTTCTTTCCGCGCTCGATCAGTTCTCTGAGCTTTTCCTCATTGGTCTTTTCCGGCTGTTTCGGTTCTTCCGCGGCTTTCTTTGGCTTGGAGGATTTCTTCCGGGCTTCTCCGGCTTTTTTCTTCGCCTCCGGGGCCGCCGACTCTTTTTTCTTCTCTTCCATCGGCTCCTCCGTTATGATTTCCGCCGTCTTCTTCTGTTCATTTGCCATGCTCATCCACCATAGCCCTTCGTTTTTCTATATTTTTCTGCCAACGCCAGGAGCTCATCATCCGACGAACCGCTCCCCGCGTTTCCTATGATCCCTATGTAATCTTCCAACGCCTTGCCGGCATTGCCCGGCGTTTCCGGTTTTTGCAGAATCCCCGTCAGGAGACTGACTTCCTCCGGGGAAAATGTCTCCGCCAAAACTGCCATGGACGGTTTCATCCCGTTTTGCACCCTCTGCAGCAGTTCCGCATACAAGCGGCGCAGCACCGGAGAGCTGAACTGCTCCGGTGAAATGGGTTCCCGCTTGCGGAACAGCTCCGGTTCCTGATAAAGCAGCCGGATGACGCCCTCTTCCGCTCTGGCAGACCGCGGATCGTCATATCTCAGGCCGCGTTCCTTCGGCTGAACGTTCTGGGCCGGACGGGCGGCCGTTTTCTCCGCACCGCGTCTGGCCTGACTGAGCAGCCGGCTGCGCAGACGCTTCACATCCGCCAGCACGGCTTCCCGCGAGACCCCCGCTTCCTCGGCCACGCGCAACGCGAACACTTCCCGTTCCACATCACTCGGCAGCCGCGCAAGCAGAGCCGCAGCCTCCTGCAAATATGCCACTTTCCCATCCTGAGCGGACAGGTCATACTTTCCGCGGATCACGCCCAGGCGGTAATCCACCTGCCCTTCCGAAGCTTCCAAAAGCTTTCGGAAAGCCTCCGGACCTTTCTCCCGGATCATCTCATCCGGATCCTTGGCCCCGGAAAGATTCAAAACGCGAACACGCAGATCCAGTTTTTCCAAGATGCCGATCGCACGCTGGGCTGCCTTTTGGCCCGCCGCGTCCGCATCGTAAGCGATCACGATCTCCTGTGTATAATGCGAGAGCAGTCTCGCCTGTTCCGGCGTCAGTGATGTGCCCAGTGAGGCCACCGCCGAATCAAAACCCGCCTGATGCAGCGACACGACGTCTATATTGCCCTCTGATAAAATGATATATCCGCTTTTCGACTTTTTAGCCAGATTCAGTGCAAAAAGATTGCGGCTTTTACTGAAAACCATGGTTTCCGGGCTGTTCAGGTACTTCGGTTCCCCGTCTCCGAGGATGCGCCCCGAAAAACCTATGACCGAACCCCGTACATCGATGACCGGAAACATCAGCCTTCCGCGAAAGGCATCATACACACCGCCATTGCGTCCGCGCTTGGCCAAACCGCCGTCCAGCAGTTCCTGCTCCGTAAATCCGCGCGCTTTCATGGCATCTCCCAGCGAATTCCAGCTGTCCGGCGCATATCCGAGGCCGAAGCGCCGCGCTGTGGACGCGGAAATTCCGCGCCGGGCCATGTACTGCCGCGCGGTCTCGCCGTCCGGTGTCTTCAGTTGTTCATGAAACCACAGAGCCGCTTCGCGTTCCAGCTCAAAAAGCCGCCGCCGAAGCACAGTGTAGCCGTCGGCAGCTTCCTCCTCGGGCAATTCCATCCCCGCACGCCGCGCCAGAAACGCTACAGCATCCGGGAACCGCAGGTTCTCAACTTCCATAATGAAGTTTATGACCCCGCCGCCCTTACCGCAGCCGAAGCAATGGTACATCTGCCGGGACGGGCATACCGAAAACGACGGCGTCTTTTCACTGTGAAACGGACAAAGCCCAAACAGATTCGCACCGCTTTTCTTCGTCAGATGCACATATTCCGAGACGACATCCACTATATCGCTGCGTTCCGTCAGCTCTTCCAGAAATCGCTCCGAGAAGGCCATGTCCTATACCTCCGCGCTATTTCACGCTCCAGGCCGCCGGGATAAACAGGCTCCCGTAGGTCTCCACCGCATACCGGTCCGTCATTCCCGAAACATAGTCCGTCACTGCACGATGCAAACCTTCCTGTTCCATGATCTTCCGGTAGTCCGCCGGAAGCTTGTCCGGATGCTTTACATAATATTCCCAAATCCCACGCAGGATATCCTCGACCTTGCTTTCTTCTCCCTTTGCGGTGGGATTGCGATACACATTCTCATACATAAACTCGTGGAAGAAATCAAACAGCTCATGCATCTCTTTCGACATGCCCGGTTCACCGTTCCGACTGTTTTCCACCACATCCACAATAAACGCGTTGATACGCTTGCTGTTGCGTGTACCGAGACGGGTACGGATCCGTTCCGGCACATCTTCCTGTCTGAGGATCCCGGCCCGCAGAGCGTCATCCAGATCGTGATTCACATACGCAATCCGGTCACAGAGGCGCACGCAGCGGGCTTCCATCGTATCTTCCGGCGACCCGTGGGTATGATGCAGAATACCCATCCGCGTCTCCCAACAGAGATTCAGGCCTTCCCCGTCACGCTCAATGCGGTCTATCACACGGAGGCTCTGCTCATAATGCCGGAACCCCTCCGAAAAGATCTTGTCAAGCGCCCGCTCCCCGGCATGGCCGAACGGCGTATGTCCCAGATCATGGCCAAGGCCGATGGCCTCGGTGAGATCCTCATTGAGGGACAGCGCACGCGCCACGGTGCGGGCCAGACGCGTGACCTCCAGCGTATGCGTCAGGCGGGTGCGGTAATGGTCACCCTCCGGCTGGAGAAAGACCTGCGTCTTGTATTTGAGACGGCGAAAGGACTTGGAGTGCGTGATCCGGTCCACATCCCGCTGAAAACAGGTGCGGAGCGGACAGGGTTCCTCCGGTGTCATGCGCCCGCGCGAAGAGACGGCAGCCACGCCGTACGGTCCGATCAGCTTCTCTTCCAGAAGCTCTCGTTCTATGCGCGGACAGCTCATTCAAACCTCTCCCTCAAATACACATAATATACAAAAATAACGTATAAGGTACTACATAAATACCCTGTAATACCTTATACGTCACCGAAACTCATTTACCTTTCTTATTTAAAAGAAAATAATTGACAATATTTCTCGGCTTCTTTTGTCTATTCCGACAATTTCATTCTTCGCATCCGTCATTTCTTTCGGCGCGCCAGCATTCTCCCTCATACGTCACCGCAGAAGCACCGGCTGTAGCCTCCGTAAGGGCCGCATCCAGCCCTGCTGCCTTCTCTTTGGGTACGGAAACGGTAATTGTAACATCCTGCCCGAAGTCGGAGCCCTCCAGACGGGCGCCGCAGGCCGCCAGCAGCCGCCGAATACGCTCATACTGCGCGTAACTGCAGGAAAAATGTCCGGACAGCCAGGGGCGGTATTCGACGATCCCCGCGGCCTCCAGTGCCTTGCGGGCCGTTGTGGAATAAGCACGCACCAGGCCGCCGGAACCCAGCAGCGTTCCGCCGAAATAGCGCGTCACCACACAGCACACATTCTGAATGCCTCCCGCGCTGAACACTCCCAGCGTGGGTTTTCCGGAGGTCCCGCCCGGCTCGCCGTCGTCGGAGTACCGCGCAATATTCCCCTCACGCAGAAGGTAGGCATAGACATTGTGCGTAGCTTCGGGGTGCCGTTCCCGGATCTCCTGGATCCGTGCCTGCGCCTCCTCCACGGTCTCCACATGCCAGACATGGCCGATAAAACGGGAACGCTTGTCGATATGCTCGGCGAGGCCAAAGCCCGCCGGGCTCAGATATCCGATCATTCCTGCTCCTCCCTGTACTCTCGCACACGGCCCCACAGTTCCGGTTTTACCACCGTTTCCACCACGATGCCGTCTTCGGCATATTCCGTGGAGAGCACGGCTGCCTCACGGTGCAGCAGTTCCAGCAGATTTCCCTTGTCATAGGGGATCCGCAGCCGCACCCGGTGCTTCCCCTTTCCCAACAGTTCGGTCAGGGCATGGAGAAGTTCCTCCTGTCCCTCGCCCGTCCGGGCGGACATATAGACGGCATCCCGTTCCCGGGGGAGTTCTCCTTCAAAGGCATCGCATTTATTGAATATCCGCAGGCAGGGGGTCTGAGACGCGCCCAGTTCACTGATCAGCGCATCGACCACCCGCGCCTGCTCCTGCCAGTCGGGACTTGAGATATCGATCACATGCAGCAATACATCTGCATAGCACAGTTCTTCCAGTGTGGCCTTGAATGCCTCGACCAGATGATGCGGCAGTTTTCGGATAAAACCAACCGTGTCGGACAGCAGCACTTCCTGCGCCTCATCCAGACGGAGGCGGCGGGTCGTGGTGTCCAGCGTATCAAACAGTCTGTTCCGGGCAGGGATATCCGCGCCCGTCAGTTTATTAAGGAGCGTAGATTTCCCGGCGTTCGTATAACCGACCAGCGCCACCACAGGCAACGCATTCTTCAGCCGCCGGCGGCGCTGGGTATCACGCACGCGGCGGACCTGTTCCAGTTCTTCCTCCAGCCGCTGGATCCTGCGGCGGATATGCCGTCGGTCTGACTCCAGCTGGGTCTCACCGGGCCCGCGGGTACCGATGGGGGCCGCACCGCCGGAGGCTGTCTGACGTACCAGATGCCCCCACATACCCGTCAGCCGCGGCAGCAGATATTTATACTGCGCCAGTTCCACCTGCAGCTGGCCTTCTCTTGTGGCTGCTCTCTGGGCAAAAATGTCCAAAATCAGGCCGGAACGGTCCAGGACCTTGACACCCAGTTCCTCCGAAAGGACTCTGTGCTGTGACGGAGACAATTCGTTGTCAAATACCGCCAGATTGCAGTCCTGTGCCGCTATGATCTCCTTCAGTTCCCGCACCTTGCCGTCGCCGATAAAGCTCCGCGGATCCGGTGCGGAACGGTTCTGGATCGCCATTGCCACAGTGTCTCCCCCGGCCGTGTCCAGCAGGGCAGCCAATTCTTCAAGACTCTCCTCCGTGGCCCGGTCCTCCGGCCGCATGACAGCGGCAGAAAGCCCCGCCAACACTGCACGCTCACGTTTTCTTTCGTTCTCGGTCATTTCCTCTTCCTTTTATTCACCAAACGCGGGGCCAAGCTGACCCCGCGTATGTTCGGCAAATGCCGGTCCGTACCCGGCGTACTGTTTCACTGTATTTTTACTTCTTCTCCGGCAGACGGCATACCAGAGCTTTCTCCACCCGCAGACCGTCCGTCCGCAGGATCGTAACCTTCAGGCCGTCATATTCAAAGCTCTGTCCTTCCTTTGGGAAGGCTCCCAGATACTCGATCGTCCAGCCGCCCAGGGTATCCGACTCGAATTCCGCCGCAGCTTCGGGCATATCCAGCAGTTCCAGAAAATCATCCAGCACCATATCACCGTCGAGCTCATATTCGCCGTCCGCCCGCTCCACGATTTCCCGTTCCACCACATCCGTTTCGTCCCAGATCTCACCTACCAGCTCCTCCAGGACGTCCTCAAGGGAAATAACACCCAACATACCGCCGTATTCGTCCGTAACGATCGCAAGATGCTTTTTTGCATGGCGGAGCAGGGTGAGTACCTGCGGGAGTTTGATGGTCTTATAGACGTACAGAGGCTCCATGAGCAGCGCCCGGATATCCGGCCGTTCCTCATCCACCATCGCCTTCAGCAGATGGTTTAAAGAGAGGATGCCGATGACGTTATCGATGCTGTCCTCATAGACCGGGATGCGCGAATAGGCGGTTTCCTGCACTGTCTCCATGATGTTTTCCCAGTCATCGTCAATATCGATGGCCGCAACATCCACACGGGCAGT
>JAUMXS010000027.1 GCA_030528965.1 Eubacteriales bacterium | reverse complement strand
GCAGACGGTGATAAAGCAGTCGGCAACATTGAAGATCGCAAAATCGCCGAAGAACGGGAGGGGGAACATGAGATCAAACATGTCCACCACATACCCGCAGATGACCCGGTCGATGCCGTTTCCGATGGCGCCGGCCATGATCAGAAGGGCAAGCCAGCAGCCAAAACGGCTGGCGATCTTTTTGGTGGCCAGGACGTAGATGACGACCGCACAAAACAGCACAGTGACGATCATGAACAGCCAGGTCAGGTTTTCAAGCATGCCGAAAGCGGCACCGTAGTTATGCACATGGGTCAGCTGGATTACGCCGGGGATGAGGACGAGCGAGCCTTCATTCAGGGGTAAGTTAAGACTGACCCAGTATTTGAGTCCCTGATCCAGAAGAAGGACCAGAACGGCTACGATAGCATAAAGCATGATAAGAGAGGCCTCCCGGGCATCAGATGGATTTTACAGCTTCGGCACAGCGAGCGCAAAGGGCGGGATGATCGGCATCCTGACCGATGGTGGAACTGTGGGCCCAGCAGCGCGGGCACTTGGGCAGCGTGGAAGGAGCAACAAGCACCGAGATACCGGGGAACTCCTCGCCGGGGAAGCCTTCGCCGGCTTCATCACGCACTTCGACTTCGGACACGATGCACAGAGCGGCAAGATCGGCGTCGCGAATGGCGTCAAACGCGGCACGGGCTTCGTCGGAGACATAGAGCGTAATCTTGGCCTCGAGCGGCTTGCCGATGACCTTTTCGGCACGGGCAAGTTCCAGAGCCTTGTTCACATCACTGCGCAGACGCAGCAGGGAATTCCAGCGGGCGAGATCGTCTTCGGAGAGAAGGCGTTCGGGACGAAGCGGGGGCATGTCATTCAGCATGACATGACGGACATCGTCACCTTCGGCATGAGGCATGGAAAGCCAGATTTCATTGGCGGTGAAGGAAAGGATCGGCGCGAGCAGGCGCACGACGGAATCCAGAATGATGTGGATGGCGGTCTGCGCGCTGCGGCGGGAGAGACTGTCACGGCCGTCACAGTAAAGGCGATCCTTGATGACATCGAGGTAGACGTTCGACATATCCAGTACGCAGAAACTGTGGATGGCATGCGTGACGGTATGGAACTCATAGTTATCATAGGCAGTGAGGCAGCGGCTGATAAGATCCTCGAGACGGCTCAGCGCCCATTTGTCCAGCGGCAGCAGCTCGTCATAGGACAGCGCCGCATTGGGATCGAAGCCCGCGAGGTTGCCGAGGATATAACGGGCCGTGTTCCGGATCTTGAGGTATTTATCGGAGAGCTGCTTGAACAGGGCGTCAGAGCAGCGCATATCGAGCTGATAATCGGCACTGGCGGCCCAGAGACGTACGAGGTCGGCACCGTATTTGGGGATGACTTCGTCGGGATAGACGCCGTTTCCGAGGGATTTATGCATGGCCTTTCCTTCGCCGTCGACGGTCCAGCCGTGGGTAAGGACGGTGTGGTAAGGCGATGCGCCGCGGACGGCGACACCGATCAGGAGGCTGGACTGGAACCAGCCGCGGTACTGGTCGTTGCCTTCCAGATAGAGCTCACAGGGCCAGCGGCCGGGAGCATCAAGAGCCATGGAGGCGATATGGGTGCTGCCGGAGTCGAACCAGCCGTCCAGCGTATCGGTTTCCTTGGTGAAGTGGATACCGCCGCAGTGCGGGCAGCGGAAACCGTTGGGCAGGAGCTCGGCGGCGTCCATGTCGAACCAGGCGTTGGAGCCTTTTTCACGGAAAATGGCGGAGACGGACTCGATGCTTTCCTCCGTGCAGACGGGCTTGCCGCAGTCTTCACAGTAGAAAACAGGGATGGGCAGACCCCAGCGGCGCTGACGGGAGATACACCAGTCGGCACGCTCGCGGATCATGGAGGTCATGCGGTCATGCCCCCAGGAGGGGAACCATTCGACTTCGTCGCAGGCCTTGCAGGCTTCTTCCTTGAAAGCCTCGACGGAGCAGAACCACTGCGGAGTGGCACGGAAGATGATGGGGCCTTTGCAGCGCCAGCAGTGGGGATAGCTGTGGGTGATCTCCTCGGAGGCGAAGAGCATGCCGCTCTCACGCATATCGGCGAGGATGATGGGGTTGGAGGCGTCGGTGGTGAGACCGGCGTACTTGCCGGCGTACTCGGTATGACGACCCTGATCATCAACGGGGACGACCATTTCCATCCCGTAACGGCGGCAGGTCTGATAGTCATCCGCGCCGAAGCCGGGAGCGGTATGGACACAGCCGGTACCGGAATCCATGGTGACGTAATCCGCCAGCAGCAGACGGGAAGTCTTGGGCAGGAAAGGATGGTTGGCCAGCATGTTCTCAAAGAACTCGCCGGGATGGGTTTCCAGAATGGTGTAATCGGAGATGCCGCCGACCTGCATGACCTTTTCGACCAGGGCTTCGGCGAGAATGAAGATCTCACCGTTGGGAGCCTGAACGAGGGCATAGCTCTCCTTCGGATGGAGGGCGATGGCGAGGTTGCCGGGCAGAGTCCAGATGGTGGTGGTCCAGATGATGAAGGAGGCCTTGCTGTGATCGATGTGGGAGAGTTTGCCCAGATCGTCATGCAGGGGGAAACGGACATAGGCGGTGGTGCAGGTGTCGTCAGAGTACTCGACCTCGGCCTCGGCGAGGGCGGTCTCATCGTGCGGGCACCAATATACGGGCTTCAGGCCCTTGTAGATATAGCCCTTGCGGTACATTTCACCGAAAATACGGACTTCTTCCGCCTCGAACTTCGGATCCATGGTGAGGTAGGGGTGATCCCAGTCGCCCAGGCAGCCGAGACGCTTGAACTGGTCCATCTGGATGTGGACAAAGTTTTCGGCGAACTTATGACAGGCGTTGCGGAACTCGGAGACAGGCATCTCCTTGCGGTTGAGGCGCTGTTCCTTGATGATGGCGGACTCGATGGGCATACCGTGGTTATCCCAGCCGGGAACATAGACGGCCTTCCAGCCAGTCATGGACTTGTATCGGGTGATGAAGTCCTTCAGGCACTTGTTCATGGCCGTTCCCATGTGGATCATACCGTTGGAGAAGGGAGGTCCATCATGCAGGTTGAAGATGGGCTTGTCCTCGTTGCGGCGAAGCATTTCGTGATAAAGGTCCATCTCATACCAGGAGCGGAGCATATCGGGCTCGCGCTTGGGAAGAGCGGCACGCATGGGGAAATCGGTTTTGGGCAGATTAACTGTGGCGTTATAGTCCTTTGACATAAGCATAAGCTCCAATCTCTATCATTTAGCCATTTTATGGCAAAGTCCGGAGGTCCCGAAGCTGCGGGGCCGCGCCGGACAACAGTATACAAAACGGGGATAAAACGACAGCGAACGCATGCCTCATTCGCAAAGGCGAACAAGGCGTGCGTTACACAAAGTGCGGGAAAAATTATTTTACAAAGAGACGGGTGGGTTCATCAGCGTCCGTATCGGGGACGGCGTTTTCAATTTCCGGATGAACATCGAGGGAGGGACCGACATCCTCGGCGAGATTGGCAACACAGGCGCCGATGGCCTGCAGGTCAGCTTCGGAGGCTTCCTGTTCCTGATGAACGGATTCGGCCTCGACGACGGGAGAAGCGGGGATCGCGCGCTTTTCCACGGGGGCGGGCGTCACGACGGCGGAAGGCATTCCTTCACTGAGGGTCTCCAGGAAGCAAAGGTGCTTCTGGCTGAGCAGGCGCAGGTTTTCAAAGTACTGAACGGATGCCTGATGGGCCTCGGCCAGACGGGCTTCCTCGATGGCAACATCGGTGCGGGTCTTCTGGAGAATGCGTTCGGCTTCCGTACGGGCTTCGGCGAGGGCCTTGCCGGCGGTCTGGGTGGCTTCATCCGTGATCTGCTTAGCCGTTTTCTGCGCGGAAAGCAGGGCCAGACGCATGGCGTCCTCAGAAGCGCGATATTCTTCGATCTTATCGACCAGAACCTTCATCTTGCCCTTCAGAATGGCATTTTCCTTCTGGATGGCGGCAAGATCGGTGGCGATGGTCTCCAGAAAATCATCCACGGCGCCCATATCGTAGCCGCCGAAGACAGCTTTTTCAAAAGTTTTTTCCCGAATGCTCTGCGGTGTATTCATAATCCCAGCCCTTTCGGGCGATTCCCAGGCACAGCCTGCGAACCGCCGCTTCTATTTATTTATTATTATTCTAATATTATTTCGATTTTAAAACAGAGGAAAAGTAACGCTCAGAAGTAAACGCCGCTTGACTCCAGCTCATCCAGAAGGTCGCCCATGAGGTCGACGTTAAACGGAGTGATGAGGTAGGTACTGGCGGCAACGCGTTTAATTTTACCGTCCTGCGCGTAAGCGACGCCGGAAAGGAAGTCGATCAGGCGGCGCGCGATGTCCTTATTGGTTTGCTCGAGATTCATAACGACAGTGTGTTTTTCACGGAGGTGATCGGCGATCTCAGCCGCAGATTCAAAGCGTTCCGGTTTCACGAGCACGACGGCGAGTTGGGTCTTGGCGTTGATGTTGACGACCTTGTTATCGCGGCGGAACTCAATGGGAGAAGCGCTGCGGCGGGCGGACTCGGCATAGGAATAGCCGATTGCGGGAGATGAGGTCTCCTGCTTGGGAGCAGGCTTGGACGTGGAAACTTCCTCTTCCACGAAGTCCTCGTCATCGTCGTAGGGCTTAGTCAATTTTTTCAGTTCATCTAACAGACTCATTGTATGCCTCCCAAAGCTTTGGTTACAAACCGTAGTGGCGTGCACCGAATATTGCGGAGCCGACGCGAACCATATTCGCGCCTTCACGAACGGCATCCTCGAAATCGCCGCTCATACCCATAGATAAAAAATCCATAGAGATATTATCGTATTTTTTGGACCGAATGTCAATAAAAAGCTCTTGCATTTGTGCAAAATACGGCCGGTTTTTCCCGACTTTTGTACTGATCGGAGGGATCGCCATAAGTCCGCGGACCCGGATGGAGGGAAGTTCGGCTGCGGCTTCCAGAATTTGGGGCAAAAGGGCCGGAGCAAGCCCCGATTTTGAGTCCTCATCCGCTATATTGAGTTCGATGAGAACATCCTGCACAATACCCAGCGTTTCGGCCCGGCCGCCGATGAGCCGCAGGAGAGCCTCCGAATCGACCGACTCGATGAGATCAAAGGCACCGACGGCCTGCTTTACCTTGTTCTTCTGCAGATGGCCGATGAGATGAACGGGGCATCCGGTGTAAGCGCCTTGTGCATTTTTCTCAAGGAATTCCTGCACACGGTTTTCGCCGCAGGCGTCCACCCCTGCGGAGACGGCGCGGCGCACCCGTTCGGCGCCATTCATTTTTGAGGCGGCGACGAGCAGAATGTCGGAGGGGTTCCGTCCGGCTTCGGCGGCGGCGTCGGCGATCCGCGCACGAACGGCGGCCACGTTTTTCTCTATGTCCATAAATGTGGTTTCCATGCAAAAGCCTCCCAGTCCATATGGTTAGCAAAAATCCGTTAAACGGGCGCAGTCCGAAGCACGCATGCTTCGGAACGAGGATCAGAATGTAAGCGTATCGCAGTTAATTACTGCAGGTATTTTCCGTCATAGAGGTTTTCTCCGCCGATGAGCAGCTCGTTGCCCTCCAGGAGGTTTTCTCCGGTTTTGACGATGAAGTATTCACCGGAGTCGCCCAGAATGGAGATGTCCCGCCGTTCGGCGAGAAGGCCGGTGATGATATAAACGTAGGCCTGTCCGTCTTCTGTGTGGACGGCGTCGTAGGGGACGCGCAGGCCGCTCAGTTCATGGATGATCAGCTCGGCGGAGGCAGAACGCATGGCGAGCGTGTTGTTAAGTGCGCGGCTGCAGACGAAAACAACGGCGCAGATCCCGTCTTTATCGGGGACACTGACGGAGAGCACACGCATGGAGAGCGGCAGACCGTAATATCTGCTGAATTCCAGAGAGACGCGGCTGTCCTCGGACAGCTTATCGGCATCGGACCGGTCCATGAGCGCGGCGAAATACCAGTTGTGGCCGGTGATCAGTTTTCCGTAAGCGGATTCCGCGGAATCTTTTTCGGAATCCATCAGCGTACGGAGTTTATCGGCAGTCAGGTCCTCGAGGTTTTCCGGAGAGAGATGTTCGTATCCGTCCAGAATGGAGGAGAACACGCCGCTGGCGGGGGCAGTCAGAGTCACGGTATCCTCGGTGGAACTGCCGCGAAGACTGCTCAGTTCACGTTTCATGGCGTTCAGCTCTGCCTGAGAGACGTCATCGACGGCGTTGGCGATGACGAGAGCGTGGAGCCGGAGGCAGGTTTTGTCAAGTTCTGTGAGCTCATGGCGGGCGATGCTGGAAGAGAAGTCCAGCACGGCGGCGCGTACGGAAGCTTCCTGACTGAGAAGGTCCTGAGCGGAATCCGGTTCGGCGAGCGCGGTTTCGGCGAGGGCGATCTGGAATTCCAGTTCGCGGATGCGGTCTGCCTGCGCGAGGGCCGTGTCGCTGTCATAGGCCATACCAAGAACGGAAGCAGCCGCAACGGCCTCGCCGTCCTGAACGGCGAGGCTGTAGTGGTCACGTCGATTTTTGAGGACTCGTTCTTCACGCACGACCAGTCCGTTGACGGGGACGGTCTGTCGCGAGACAGTCATGACTGCGGTGGTGGAACGGATGGGGTCGTTCATTGTGCGCAGGACGGTCAGGCCCATATAGAGGACCATGGTCACAAAGAGCAGCGCAACGGCAAATTTGATGACCCGATCGGTACGTTTCATGGCGCCTCCCGAGAAATGGTTCAGGCGGGCGGAAAAGCCGGGCGGATTCGACGGCCGGGGTTTCCGCTATGTAACGATGCGGCGATACGGCTTACGGCAGGTTGTTCGCGGCGGCAGCGGGAACCTGTCCAAGGTCGATGCTGCGCAGAGGGACGAAGGTGGAGATAGCATGCTTATAGATGAGCTGCTGTTTTCCGTCGGACTCCATGACAACGGTGAAATTGTCGAAGCCGCGCACCACGCCGCGGATCTGAAAGCCGTTCATAAGAAACACGGTGAGCGGGGTTTTATCGCGTCTGGCCTGATTGAGAAAGATCTCCTGAAGATTCTGTGATTTCTGCATCATGGTAACTCCCTCTGAAAACGGCCATACAATTATATTTTATCATAACCGGCCGCTTCATAAAATAGTGATATTATACAAATCTCGGCGGCGCGGAAAACGGCGCTGCGTGTCTGTACGGGAGTTATTTTATACCAGCGGCGGTTCTGATTCTGTCGAAAGGGGTCGAAGCGTCAAAACGGGAAAAATCATGCCTTGTCCAGGGTTTCCAGGATCTGCTCCAGAGCATCCTGCGGGAAAGTTATCCGATCGCGCAGGAGCCAGTGCAGTTCGGAGTCGCGGCGAAGCCAGGTGAGCTGACGTTTGGCATAGCGGCGGCTGGCCCGTTTGATGTTTTCGAGGGCCTCCTCACGGCTGAGTTCGCCGCACAGTGCGGCGGCGGCCTCTTTGTAGCCGATGGCCTGCATGGCAGTACAGCCGGGGGAGAGACCGGCATCAAGCAGACGCCGGACTTCCTCAAAAAGACCCTGCTGCGCCATGATATCCACACGGGTGTCAATGCGGCTGTACAGGATCTCCCGCTCGGCAAAGGAAATGGCAAAGCGAAGAGAGGCATAACGCGGCGGCTGGCTGCGCTCAAGAAGATCGTGCTCGGTCATGGTATGACCGGTGAGAAGGAAGATCTCCATGGCGCGCACGAGCCTGCGTTTATCGGCGGACGGAAGTTTTTCTGCCCGTTCGGGATCCATTTCGCTGAGACGGGCCCGGAAAGCATCCCCGCCCTCCGCATCGTATTCGGCGCAGAGACGGTCCCGCAGAGCGGGATCGGAAGGCGCGGCGGCAAACTGACGGCCGGCCAGAAGGGAATCGATATACAGTCCCGTTCCGCCGACCAGAATGGGATGTTTTCCACGGGACAGAATGTCCTCCACACAGGCGGAGGCTTCCTCGACATAGCGTGCGGCGGACCAGCCTTCCGCCGGATCGGCCACGTCGAACATATGGTGCGGGACGCCGTCCCGTTCGGCGAGAGAGGGCTTTGCGGTACCGATGTCCATGCCGCGGTAGATCTGCATGGAATCGGCTGAAACGACCTCGCCGTTTATCGCCTGAGCCAGACGAACGCCGAGCTCGGTTTTTCCTGTGGCGGTGGGCCCGGTGATGACGAGAATCGGATGCTGGCGCATACCGGAAACCTCCTGTTTCTGAAGAAATGAATGTGTAGACAAATAGGGATATATATGATACACTTTTAGTTGTTTGTATTATTATGAGGAGGATGCACTTGAAGATCGGTATTTCGGCAGACAGCACCTGCGATCTGCCCCTTGCCTATGCGAAAGATCATGGGATCACGGTCCTGCCTCTTTATGTCATAAAAGAGGACGGGAGCAGTTATCGGGACGGAGTGGATATTTCGACGCCCGACGTTTTTGCATACACAGAGGCTACCGGAAAGATCACCGGAACTTCCGCCGTCACGGTGGGGGATTACATAGAGACCTGGACCGAAATGAAAAAAGAATACGATGTCATCATCCACGTGGCGTTTTCCTCGGAGCTTTCGGCCTGCTGCAGCAATGCGCGCATCGCCGCGGCGGAGTTTGAAAATATCCGGGTGGTGGATTCCCGCAATCTAACCACGGGCTACGGGCATCTGGCGCTGGATGCCGTTGAGATGGTGAAAAACGGTCTGACCCCGGATGAGATCGTAGCCGAGCTGGAACGGAAGATCCCCTGTGTGGAGAGCAGCTTTATGCTGGATACGCTGGAATATATGCGCCGCGGCGGCCGCTGTACGACCGTACAGGCGTTGGGCGCCAATATGCTGAAGCTCAAACCCTGCATTGAGGTGCATGACGGAAAAATGCATGTCGCGAAAAAATATCGCGGCAGGATCGAGCGTGCCTATCTCCAGTATGTCCGCGACAGACTGGCCGGCCGGAGCGATCTGGATCTGCGCCGCATCTTCATCACCGACTCGGGCATCCCCGAGGACATGTATGAAAGCGTGCGCGCGGCGATCCTTTCGTATCAGCCGTTTGAGGAGGTCATCCGTACATCCACCGGCTGCACGGTCAGCAGCCATTGCGGCCCCATGACCATGGGGATCCTGTATATGAGAAAACCGGAAAACTGAGAGGAAAACACGTTTTCCGCAAATAGAGCACAGACGATACGATCTGGCAGGAAAGCAAAAAGCTTTCCTGCCGGTTTTTTGTTTATACGATGCGCATGAATCGTTTGTCGATATCCTCCCGGGACAGAGCCCAGAAGACGGGACGTCCGTGGGGGCAGTACCGTACCGCCCCGGAGCAAACGGCATCGACAAGATTCTGCAGCTCACGGGGGTCGGAGGAACGCCCGGCCTTGATGGCGGCACGGCAGGCAACGCTCTGGGCCAGACCGTCCCAGATGTCCTGCGCGTCCGGACGGAGACCGTCACGCAGTTTTTCAAGAAGTTCCTCGAGCAGGGGCACGGCCTCGGGCTCGTCGATATCCATGGGGATCGCACGCACGGCGACGGCGTTCTCGCCGAGGGCTTCCAGCTCGAAGCCCAGCCGCTTGAGAAGCGTCTCGTTTTCCAGCAGGAGCGCGGTATCGTCTTCTCCCGGGGAGAAAACCAGCGGCGCCAGTAGCCCCTGCGGCGTGAGCGCCGCATCGGCGGGATGCATCCGATCAAACAGGAGCCGTTCATGCACGGCATGCTTATCGATTAGGAGAAGCTGACCGTCCAGTTCCACAAGGATACAGAACCCCAGTGCCTCGCCGATCAGACGGGGCTTGGCAGTCTCGAAACGCGGATCGAGCGCGGACTGTTTTGGCGGCTCCAACGGAGGCAGGATCGTTTCCGGCGTTTCTGCCGGAGCGGGAACGGGATCGACGGACGATTCCCGGGTGACTGCCTCTGGGGCGGCGAACATTTGAGAGACCACCTCGGCGGCGGTATCCAGAAAGTCGGAAACGGCCGTGTCCGCAGGGCGATCCCGGAGCGTCAGAGATCCGAAGCGGGGGAACTCCTGCTGTATGGGAGCGGCGGCTCGCGGCGGTTCGGATGATTTCGGCTCAAGGGGTTTGGAAGAAGAACCCGCTTCACGGAGAATGCTGCGGACCGGCCCGGATGTGATGGGCTTGTGCGGCGCAGCAGAGGGAAAGGGTTTGGCGGAGGAGCCGTAAGCAGAGGGGGAACTGTAAGCAGCAGGGGTCCCCGCGCTTTTGCGCGCCGCCCCGGCGCCTGCCGGAGTCCGGGCTGCCTTATCGGAGCCTGTCGAATTGATGAAAGGCGGCGTGGAAATGTTTTTGCCCGGATCGGGGGTCAGGAGAGGTTCGTTTTCAAGGTCCAGTGCCGAGAGAGCGGCATAATAGACGACGGAAGCCACACGGCGTTCGTCGGAGAAACGGACCTCCAGCTTGGCGGGATGGACATTTACATCCACGGAGGCCCAGGGAATTTCCAGATAGATGACACAGGCCGGGAACCGCCCGGTGAGGGAACGGTTTTTATAGGCCTGTTCCAGCGCGGCGGTAAGGGTACGGGAACGGATAGGGCGTCCGTTGCAGAAGAAATACTGAGCTGTGCGGTTGCCGCGGCAGGAATGGGGCGCGGAGACGTAACCGCTTACCTTGATCTGATCCTCTTCGCTGCGGCAGGGGAGCAGCGAAGAGGCCGTTTCACGGCCCAGAAGGGTGTAGACACAGGAGGAAGCGTCACTGTCACCGGGGGAGAAGAACTCCTCCTTGCCGTCGCGGATGCAGCGGATGGAGACATCCGGGCGTCCGAGCGCGGCTCTCATGGCGGCGGCGACACAGGCGACGCCCTCGGAGCGGTCGCTGCCCATGAACTTGAGGCGCGCAGGGGTATTGAAGAACAGATCACGCACGATGAAGGTGGTTCCCGCCGGGCAGCCGGTCTCATACATGGCTGTGATCTCCCCGGCATCTAGTTCGACATGGATGCCTGTTTCCGCGTCTGCGGGGCGGGTGGTCAGTTCCACGCGGCCGACAGCGCTGATGGCGGCGAGAGCTTCGCCCCGGAAACCGAAGGTGCGGATCGCTTCGAGATCGTGTTTGCTGTGCAGTTTGGAGGTCGCATGGCGCAGACAGGCGATCCCGGCATCCTCGGGGGTCATGCCGCATCCGTCATCCGTGACGCGGATGAAAGATCTTCCGCCGTCACGCAGTTCCACGACGATGTTTTTGGCGCCGGCGTCAAGGGAGTTTTCCAAAAGCTCCTTCACGGCGGCCGCCGGCCGCTCGACAACTTCACCGGCAGCGATGAGGTCGGCGACAAAGGGGGAAAGGATTTGAATATCAGCCATGGGAGGGCCTCCGGTCGATGGATTAACAGACAAATATCGCGCATGCGGAGATCGCTGTCAGAGAAGAATATTATACAGGAAAACCGTTGAACTTTCCATAGCAAAATGATAAAATTGAAGGATAATGAGAGATGGGAGAGAACTATGGGCAGAGAACGCGAAGAGATATCGCCGCAGGCAGTGGCAGAACAGCTCGCGCTGTGCGAAAGACTGCGGGCGCGTCTGACGGCAGAAGGACGACAGCCTCTGGCGCTGGTGGATACCTACGGCTGTCAGCAGAATGAAGCGGACAGCGAACATCTGCGCGGATTTCTCAAACAGATGGGTTTTGCGTTTACGCAGGACGAGTTTGAAGCAGACGTGATCGTGGTGAATACCTGCGCGGTGCGCGAACATGCGGAACAGCGTGTTCTGGGAAATGTGGGTGCACTTACACATACAAAGGCAAAAAAACCGGGACAGATCGTCGCGGTCTGCGGCTGCATGGTCCAACAGCCGCATATGGCGGATAAGATCCGGAAGTCCTACCGGATGGTCGATCTTGTATTCGGGCCGCATGAGCTATGGAGATTCCCGGAGCTTCTGGAACGCGCGATGGAAGGGCGCGGACGGGTGTTTGCGGCAGATCCTTTTGACGGCGCGGTGGCGGAAGGCCTTCCCGTTTCGCGCGACGGCGGCGTACGGGCCTGGCTTTCGGTGATGTACGGCTGCAATAATTTCTGTTCGTATTGTGTGGTGCCCTATGTCCGCGGCCGGGAGCGTTCCCGGCGGCCGGAGGATGTGCTTGCGGAGGCGCGGCGGCTTCTGGCAGACGGGGCAAAGGATATAACGCTGCTGGGGCAGAATGTGAACTCCTACGGGCGCGATCTGGGGCTGAATATGGATTTTTCGGGGCTGCTGCGGGAGCTGAACGCGCTGCCGGGCGATTTCCGGCTCCGGTTCATGACAAGTCACCCCAAGGATGCCACGGAACGCCTGTTCGAAACGATGGCATCGTGTGAAAAATGCGCCCATCATCTGCATCTGCCGGTACAGGCGGGCAGCGACCGTGTTCTGCGGGCAATGAACCGCGGCTATGATGCGGCGGGGTATCTGGAAAAAGTGGAGCTTTTGCGGAAATATATCCCGGACATCGTCCTCACAACGGATATCATCGTGGGCTTCCCCGGTGAGACGGAGGAGGAGTTTGAAGACACGCTCCGACTGGTGGAAAAGGTCCGTTACGACGCGATGTTCACGTTTATTTATTCCAAACGGGAAGGGACGCCAGCGGCAAAAATGCCGGATCCCGTCAGCCGGGAGGAAAAGCAGCGCCGGTTTGACAGACTGCTGGAAACGTCGAACAGGATCTCGGCGGAAAAGCATGCGGCCTATGTGGGACAGACGCTGCGGGTGCTGGTGGATGGCCCCGGCTCGGGGGATTATCCCCTGGCGGCCCGAACAGACGGTGGTCGTCTGGTTCATTTGCGCGGAAGCGAAGAGAATATCGGGCGCTTTGTGAAGGCGCGGATCACGTCCGGGAATACCTGGGCTTTGTTTGGAGAGGTAACAGATGGCTGAAATGACCCCCATGAAAGCGCAATATGCGGCGATCAAAAAACAATATGACGACTGTCTGTTGTTTTTCCGGCTGGGGGATTTTTATGAGATGTTCGACGAGGATGCCCGGGTGGCATCGCGGGAACTGGATCTTACGCTGACGACCCGTGACCGGAACAAACCGGAAGCGGAACAGACGCCTATGTGCGGTGTGCCTTACCATTCGGCAGAGGTATATATATCCCGCCTGATCAGCAAGGGCTATAAGGTGGCCGTATGTGAGCAGAGGGAAGATCCTCAGGAGGCGAAGGGACTGGTCCGGCGTGACGTTATCCGCGTCATCACGCCCGGCACGGTGCTGGAGAGTTCCATGCTGGAAGAGAACATGTCGAACTATCTGGCGGCGGCGCATCTGAACGGTGCCGGCGGCGGAGGCATTGCCTTCTGTGACATCTCGACCGGTGAAATCTGCGTGGCCTCGTTTGCGGAAGATGCGTCGCAGCATCTCCAGAACGAGCTGTCGCGCTTCCGTCCGCGGGAGACGGTGCTGTCAAAGGCCGCAGCGGCGGATGTGCAGCTTTGCGCACTGCTGGAAAGACGGCTGGACTGCCGCCGGGAACTGCGCGACGAGTGGTTCACCGCGGAGATCGGCGCGGAGCGCCTCTGTGCGCAGTATGAGGTGGATTCACCCTCGGCGCTGGGTCTGGGAGAAGATGAATATGTACTTTGTGCGCTGGGCGGGCTTTTGAGCTATCTGGCTGAGACCCAGCGGGGAGATATGCGTCAGCTGCGCCGACCGGAGATCTTTACGCGCGGTCGGTACATGGAACTGGACAATGCCGCGCTGCGAGGACTGGAACTGACGCAGAATCTGCGCACGGGCGAGAAAAAGGGCAGTCTGCTCTGGGTCTTGGATAAAACCAAGACGCCGATGGGCGGAAGACTTATGCGCTCGTGGGTAGAAAGGCCGCTTCTCTCACCCGTGGCGATCCAGCGAAGGCTTGCGGCGGTGAATGAACTGTATCAGGACACTGTCGGCCGCGGGGAACTGATCCGGAATCTGCGGGATATAGGAGATATCCAGCGGCTTCTGAGCCGCGCGGTCTACGGTACGGCCAACGGTCAGGATATGCTGGCTCTGGGCCATTATCTGGAAAAACTGCCGATCCTGTTCCGCGCACTTTCAGACAGCCGGAGCGCTCTGCTGCGTGCGGTGGCGGAGACGGATCCGCTGGAGGAACTGGGACAGGATCTGCGGCGGCTCATTTCGGAGAAAACACCGATCACCGTGCGGGAAGGCGGTATTTTCAACAGGGGCTGCTTCCCGGAAGTGG
>JAUMXS010000026.1 GCA_030528965.1 Eubacteriales bacterium | reverse complement strand
CATGGTACGCTGAGTGATGAAGAGCGTGGTTAGCGGATTGCTGGCGGATGTGCCTGTCCCAAAGGTCGTCCGCGTCCGCCAGCATTTTCCCGATGAGCATATTCCACGGGACGAGCTGCCCGCAGTCATCCTGAGCAAGCTGGCCGAAAAGGAAGTCGGCACTTTGATCCGGCCCGGTATGCGGATCGCCATCACGGCCGGAAGCAGAGGAATCTCCAATATCCCGCTGATTCTTAAAACGCTGGTCGAATATGTCCGCTCCTGCGAAGCGGAACCTTTTCTGGCAGCGGCCATGGGAAGCCATGGCGGAGCCACCTCGGAGGGGCAGCGGACGATCCTGACGGGCTTGGGGATCACGGAAGAATCCGTGGGCTGCCCCATCCTTTCCAATATGGACGTCGTTCCCGTGGGACGAAATGCGGAAGGTGTTCAAGTCTGCATCAGTCGTGATGCGGCCGAGGCGGATGGAATCATTGTGTGCAACCGCATAAAGCCGCACACCTGTTTTCGCGGTGACTGTGAAAGCGGCCTGATGAAAATGATGGCTGTCGGTCTTGGCAAACAGATCGGCGCGGATTACTGCCATAAAGAGGGCTTCCAGAACATGGCAAAGAATATTCGCCTGTTTGGTGAAACCGTGCTTCACGGCGCGCCGGTGCTTTTCGGAGTCGGCGTTCTGGAAAATGCCTTTGACCACACCGCGGAAGTGGCGGTCCTCCATCGGGAGGAGATCCCGGAAGAGGAACCGAAACTGCTGAAAAAGGCCATGGCGCTCCTGCCCGGGATCCATGTCCCGGAATGCGACGTTCTGGTCGTGGATACCATCGGGAAAAACTTTTCCGGCGGCGGGATGGATTCCAATATTACCGGCACCTTTGTAACGCCCTATGCGTCCGGCGGATTAAAATCCCAGCGCGTGGCTGTGCTGGATCTGAGCGATGAAAGCCATCACAACGGAACCGGCTGCGGTATGGCACATGCGACCACCCGGCGGTTCTTTGAGAAGATGGATTTTGAACAGACCTATCCCAATGTTATCACCTCGACGGTCATTGAGAATGTGCGTATTCCCATGGTCCTTCGGAATGACCGGGAAGCCATTCAGGTCTGCTTGCGTACCTGCACGGGTGTCGGTCCGGAAGGACCCCGCCTGGTGCGGATCTCCAATTCGATGGAAATCGGACAGATTTATTTGTCCCACCATTATCTTTCACAAATCCGGGATCATCCGTATTTGCAGCAGGAAACGGACCTGATGGACCTTCCTTTTGATGAGGAAGGAAATCTGACCGACCTGGGACGAATCGGTGCCCTTTGATTTGAAACATAGTTCCTGAAACCGGGAAAAATTATTAAAAGGAGAATGGAAATGAAGAAACTGCTTTGCCTCATGCTGGTTATGGTCATGGCTTTCAGCCTCGTAGCCTGCGGTGGTACCACTACCACTACTACCCCCGCTCCCGCCGCTTCCGAAGCCCCCGCCGAAAATGAGGGCGGAGAAGTCGAAGTCGATCCCGCTGAGTTCCTGAAGGGTAAGACCATTCGTGTAGTCATTGGCTCCACCTCTGTTACCGGTGATACCTACCTGACTTCCGATCTCGTTACCCGCATGATCAGCGAGAAGTACGAGTGCAACATCAAGGTCGACCCCATCGGCGCCGGCCGTGCTCTGGAAGAAATCGTCACTGTGAAGGGCGAAGACACCATCATGATGTTCCACGACATGACTTATCTGGGCGTCCTGTTCGGCGCTTATGATGAGGAAGATTACAAGCTCGAGAACATGATCGTTGGCGCTTCTTACGGCTTCAACCCCGGCGACAGCTTCTCCGCTGTTGCTTCCGCTCCCTATGATACCATTGCTGAACTCGGTCAGTGGATGAGCGAGAACCCCACCGAGACCGTTCGTCTGGCTGTTGAGGCCGGCGGTGTTTCCCAGCTGGGCTTCAATGCGATTTACATGTGGATCTCCGAGACTTACGGCGAAGAGATCGCTGCCAACCTGAAGGCTTTCGTCACCGGTTCCACCGATGAGAAGCTGCAGGCTCTGTGGGATGGCAACTGCCAGGGTATCTACGCCGCTGCTTCCGCCGTTGAAGAGTACACTCTGGACGGCGTGGACGATCAGCTGAAGCTGAAGGTCATCGGCCTGATGGGCGGCAGCATCGAAGGCAAGGATTGGCCCACCTTTGAAGAGCAGGGCATCGCCATCGGCGGCACCCCCTTCGTCTTCACCAAGGAGTACATCGCTTGCTACGGCCTGGGCGCTTCCAAGGAGTTCGTCGCTGCTATGGACGCTGCCTTTGAAGATGTCTGCAACAGCACCGAGTACATCGAAGCCATCGAAGCTCTGGGCTACAAGGCTCAGTGCCTGACTTCCGAAGAAGTGAACGAGCACATCTACAATAAGCGTGCCGAGATGGCCGCTGTTATTGCCAACTGCCCCTCTTTTGACGATCTGGTTGGCTGAGTCTTAAGCTGCATCTGGGCCTCCGCGTCCGCGAACGAGACGCGGAGGTCTTTTGAATTGCGTTTCTGGAAGGACGGAGACTATTATGGCGGAATTTTTTCAGTACCGTTACTCTACATCCCATTACTTTTTCCCTAAAATCATCATTACCCTGCTGATTGTATTGGGACTCATTATTATCATCCCCAAGATTATCAAGGCTGTCAAATCCGGAGCTTTTTCCAAAGGCAACCGTCCCCACTTTTTCGTGGAGAATTATGATAAACTGAAACTGTTCGGCACCCTTGCGCTGCTGATTCTGTATATTCTGGCTCTGGAATGGGTTGGCTTCCTGATCGCCAGCATTATCTTTATCTTCCTGTTTAATGTCCTGTTCTGCGGCACGCTCCAGCCGAAGTCCCTGTTGATTTCAGCGATCATCTCGGTGGTCGCGTCGGTCGGAGTTTGGTACATTTTCGGCGTTGTCTTCAACGTCACACTGCCCTGACGAAAGGAGGTCAGAACTGTGGATTATATGTCTTTGTTTGCCAGTATTTTCACTTTGCAAAATCTGACGATGGCTGCTCTCGGCGTCGTGATGGGAATCATCTTCGGCGCGATCCCCGGCATGACTGCGACCATGGCTGTTGCGGTGTTCCTGCCTCTGACCTATGCGTATGACCTGCAGACCTCGCTGATCCTTCTTCTGGGCCTGTATGTTGGCGGTATCTCCGGCGGATTGGTCCCGGCCATCCTGATCAACATCCCCGGTACTCCGTCTTCCATTACCACCTGCTTCGACGGATATCCCATGACTCTGCGTGGCGAAGGCGAACGTGCGCTTAAGATCGGTGTTACCGCATCCCTTCTCGGCGGCCTCTTCAGCCTGGCCTGCCTGTGGCTGTTTACTCCGCCGCTTGCTCAGCTGGCGATCAAGTTCTCCGCCGTCGAAAAGTTCCTTGTTATCCTGTTCGCCATGACCATCATCGCCGCCCTTTCCAAGGGAAAAATGAAGGAAGGCATCTGGATGGGCCTGCTGGGCGTCCTGATTGCCATGATGGGAACCTTCGATGATAACAACAAGCTTCGTCTTGTTCCGGATCTCTTCAGAAAAGAACTGATCTACGGTTTCTCTCTGCTTCCCGTACTGATCGGCCTGTTCGCCCTCGGCCAGATGCTGGAAGAGGCGGAACGCGGCATGCCGAAGGAAAACGTGGACAGCGCCATGTTCAATAAGGACGCGCGCAAGTTCTCTTTCTCCGATTTCAAGGGACAGACCATCAACGTTCTCCGTTCTTCCGCTCTGGGTACCTTTATGGGTATTCTTCCCGGTGTCGGCGGGTCGGCGGCCAGCCTGATGGCGTATTCCCAGACTAAGAACTTCTCCAAGAACAAGGATGAACTGGGAAAAGGCGCTACGGAAGGCCTGATCTCCAGTGAATCGGCCAACAACGGCCTGACCGGCGGCGCATTGATCCCGCTGCTTTCCATGGGTATTCCCGGCGACTCCACTACGGCAGTTCTCGTCGGCGCCTTTGCGCTGCAGGGCATGTCCATCGGACCCCTGTTCATCACCAAGTATCCCGATCTGTGGTATACCATCCTGATCGCGCTGGTTCTGTGCAACCTGCTGATGTTCGCCGTGATGTTCTTCCCCATCAAGCTGATCGCCAAGATCGTCCGGGTCCCCAAACAGAGAATGTATCCCGTTATCATTCTGATGTGTGTGGTCGGCGCTTATGCGGCAAACTACGGTGTCATGTTTGATGTCTGGTCTCTGGTTATCTTTGCTGTCCTCGGCTACCTGTTCTCGAAGCTGAAACTGCCCGCTACCCCGTTCCTGATCGGCTTTATTCTGGGCGGTGACCTGGAGCATTACTTTGTGGATGCCCTGAAGGGCTCCGGCGGTGACCTGACCGTATTCTTTACCCGCGGCCCCATTTGCTGGGTGCTGTGGCTCATGATTCTTGCCTCTGTTGCCTATGCTGTCATTCAGGAACGCGGCAGTAAAAAGGAAGCCAAAAAAGAGGCTGAGTAAAAATATCTTTCTTATCCATACAGGAGGAATACGTATGAAGATTGGATTCATCGGGCTTGGTATTATGGGAAAGCCCATGGCAAAGAATCTGCTGAAAGCCGGTTATGATCTTACGATCAATGACCTGAATAAGGAAGCAGTGGAAGAAGTGGTAGCCTGCGGCGCCGCCAATGCTTCCAATGCCGAGATCGGCGAAACTTGTGATGTGGTGCTGACCATGGTCCCCAACTCTCCGCAGGTCAAGGCCGTAATGCTGGGTGAAGACGGCGTGGCCGCCCATATGCGTCCCGGCACGCTGTTTGTCGATATGAGCTCCATCAACCCGATGGCGTCTCAGGAAATTGCCGCGGAACTGGAGAAAAAGGGTATCGATATGCTGGATGCTCCCGTTTCCGGCGGTGAGCCCAAGGCTATTGACGGCACTCTGGCATTTATGGTGGGCGGCAAGCAGGAAGTTTTCGACAAAGCGAAGCCCATCCTTGAGGCAATGGGAAGCTCCGTCACGCTGTGCGGCGGCATCGGCGCCGGCAATACGACTAAGCTTGCCAACCAGATCATTGTTGCCTGCAATATTCAGGCTCTGTCCGAAGCTCTGACCATGGCGAAAAAGGCCGGTGTGGATCCGGAACTGGTTTTCGAGGCCATCAAGGGCGGCCTTGCCGGTTCCACCGTCATGAATGCAAAAGCGCCCATGATGATCGAAGGAAACGATAAGCCCGGTTTCAAGATCGACCTTCATATCAAGGACCTGAACAATGCACTGGACTGCGCACACTCTGTGGGAGCTCCCGTTCCCATGACGGCGGCTGTGCAGGAAGTTTTCCAGTGGCTGCATAACAATGATTGCGGCGGAGACGACCACAGCTCTATCATTAAATACTATAAGAAGCTGGCCGGACTGGAAACGCTGTAAATCCTGAGTTATACGAACAGAGTCCGCAGGGAACAGAAAACCCCTGTTCCCTGCGGACGTTTTTCCGATTGGGCATACGGAGAGAGAAGGAAACATGGAACAGTTTTACACAATGGTAGGCGTGCAGGCATTGCTGTTTATCTATATAGCAGTGGGCTATGTCCTTCGGAAGAAAGAGATCCTGACGAAAGAGGTTCGTTCGGGACTTACTATTTTGATTCTGAATATCCTGCTGCCCTGCATGATTTTCAATTCATTCCGACAGGATATTTCATTTGATCAGCTGATGTCTGCGGCGGCTATTTTGGGAGTGGCATTCGGGCTTTGTATTATGGCCTGGTTTCTTGGCCGGATCCTGTGGCATAAATACCCGCCGGAAAGACAGAAAATACTGCGCTACGGCACTCTGATCCCCAATTCCGGCGTGGCGGGGCTGCCGGTGATCGAGATGGCTTACGGCACCGAGGGACTTTTTCTGGCGGCCATTTTCATCATCCCCTATCGGTTCCTGATGTGGTCGCTGGGAATATCACTGTTTACCAAAGGTGACAGGAAAACCATGATTCGAAATATCCTTCTCAATCCGGGGATCGTTGCGGTCATTCTGGGAATGACCTGGATGCTGCTCAGGCTTCCGGTGCCCGGTGTTGCGGATAAGGTCATTACCGGATTCAGCGATGCCACATCACCGATGGCAATGATCCTTGTGGGGGCTATCCTGGGAGATGTTGAGCTGCGGGGGCTTCTCGACAAGGATGCCTGGCTGGTTACGCTGGTCCGATTGATACTCCTGCCGATTTGTGCATTGGTCATATCGAAGGCAATCGGTTTTTCGGCGATCAGTACGGCGGTAACGGTTGTTTTGACAGGTATGCCCATCGGTTCTACCACAGCAATTTTGGCGGAAAAATATGGTGCAGATTCGGTATTCGGCTCCAAATGTGTTTTTGCAAGTACGCTGATGAGCCTGTTCACCATTCCCCTGCTGACATTGTTTCTTTAATAATGTGCCAACAAGGAAGGAGATAGCAGAATATGCTCAGAGCAGATTGTGATGTTATAGTAAAAAGTGCGATTCGTCGGGTCCAGCCCGGTTCTGCCGTTCAGAGGGCCCTTTCGGGGAGAAATTTCAATACCGGCAGGATCATCCTTGTATCCGTTGGTAAGGCAGGCTGGTCCATGGCAAAGGCGGCGTTGGAATGCCTGCCGCGTCGTCCGGATGCCGGGATCGTCATAACGAAGTATGATCACAGCGGCGGTGCGCTGGACGGAGTGGAGATATGGGAAGCGGGACATCCGGTTCCTGATGAGAACAGTTTTGCTGCTGCGCGAAGGGCGCTGGAACTGACGGATGCCCTCCGTGCGGAAGATACGGTTATTTTTCTTCTGTCCGGCGGCGGTTCGGCGCTGTTTGAACAGCCTCTCGTGGCGGAGGATGAGCTGAAAGACATTACTGGTCAGCTCTTGGCCAGCGGGGCTGATATAGTAGAGATGAACACCATTCGCAAGCGTCTGTCCGGGGTGAAGGGCGGACGGTTTGCGCAGCATTGTGCGCCGGCGAAGGTAGTGTCGGTCGTCCTGTCGGACATCATCGGCGATCCTCTGGACATGATCGCCTCCGGCCCGGCGTATCCGGACGGCTCCACCTGCGAAGAAGCGTTAAGCATTGCGAAAAAATACGGACTTCGTCTCTCGGAAAAGGCATGGGAACTGCTGGGCGAGGAGACGCCCCGGGAGCTGAACAACGTTGAGACGATGATCACGGGCAGTGTCCGCGAACTCTGCAGTGCGGCGGCGGAAGCATGCCGTGAGCTGGGCTATGAGCCGATAATGCTCAGCGATTGTCTGACCTGTCAGGCGAAGGAAGCGGGAAGCTTCCTGGCATCTGTTGCGCGCAGCCATCAGGACACGGAAAAATCGCTGGCGTTTCTGGCAGGCGGTGAAACGGTCGTTTACCTGACCGGCCACGGAAAAGGCGGCCGCAATCAGGAACTGGCTCTTTCCGCTGCGGAAGGCATTGCGGGCCTGAAGGAAACGGCGGTATTATCTGTTGGCTCTGACGGGACAGACGGTCCTACGGATGCGGCGGGCGGATTTGTAACAGGGGAGACGAGGTCTCATCTGGAACAGAAGGGGATCCGGATCCACGATATTCTGCAGGACAATGACGCATATCGCGCGCTGGAAGCCTGCGGCGGACTAATCGTCACGGGCGCGACGGGAACGAACGTCAACGACATAGCGGTAGTTCTGATTCGCCGCTGATAAAGAGCGGGAAGGAAGAGATCCGTGATATATGAGGTATTTGGCGGAAACACGCATGAAATGACGATGCTGCTGCTGGAAGCGGCGCACGTGGCGGAGGGGATCCCGAGCGGAGCGAATATAGCGCTGAAGCCGAATTTGGTAATGGCAGGCACGCCGGAGAGCGGAGCAACGACGCATGCCGGTGTATTATCGGGCTGCATGGAATATTTCCGGTCGTATGGATTCCGTGAACTGAGCGTGATCGAGGGATCCTGGGTTGGCGCACAGACGGGCCGGGCTTTTCAAGCCTGTGGATATGACCGGGTATGTGAGCGGTATCAGGTCCCGTTTTACGATTTAAAAAAGGACAGTACCCGTGTGGTAGAAACGCCGCTGCGGCCGATGGAGATCTGCGAACGCGCGCTGGACGCGGATTATC
This sequence comes from Eubacteriales bacterium, assembly GCA_030528965.1. GTDB lineage: Bacteria > Bacillota > Clostridia > Oscillospirales > Oscillospiraceae > JAUMXS01. Next base: position 6,128 of record JAUMXS010000026.1, on the reverse strand, counting down.
TGATCAATCTGCCGGTTCTGAAGGGTCACTGCCAGACGGTGATGACCTGCGCCCTGAAAAACTGCAAGGGCTGCATACCGGATCATGAGAAACGGCGGTTTCATTCGGAAGGATTGATGCGTCCGATCGCGGCGCTGGCTGCGGCTCTGCGGCCGGATTTGACGATTGTGGACAGCATTTGCGGCGACCTGAATTTTGAAGAGGGCGGAACGCCCGTTCAGACGAATCGAATGTATTTGGGAACGGATCCGGTGCAGCTGGACGCATACGGCTGCAAGCTGATGGGGCTTTCTCCGGAAGATGTACCGTACATCGGATATGCGGAGCGCTGGGGAGCCGGAACGACAAAACTGGCGGACGGTGAGATCGTACGGCTGAACGAGCCGCAGGGATCCGGCGGATATTCGGGCGGAGGTCTGGTAAAACGGCTGACGAAGAACATTCGGGAAGACCGGGCCTGTTCGGCGTGCTATGCGTCACTGGTACGCGGAATATACGTCGCACAGGAGAAGGGAATATCCGTTCCATCGAATATTGCGATCGGACAGGGCTGGCGAGGCAGGGAATTCCCGGGACTGGGGATCGGGACCTGCTGCAGCGGCGCGGAGAAATGCGTACAAGGCTGCCCGCCATCTGCGGATGATGTGGTACGGGCGCTGGAAATGCAGCAGTGCCGCCGCAATTCCGGAAGAAGGTAACAATGTAACAAACGCCGGGCGATCGTTGAAAAACGATCTGCCCGGTGTTTTTTTGTAATGAAAAGAATTTCAAGACAGAAAGCCTGCGGAACGGGGTTGAGAAAGAATCTCAATTGGATAATATAAGTCCGAATAAGATAAAACGAAAAAATAATGGTCAAATCTGAGGATTTAAAGCGCGAAAAAAGAAGGGAAAACAGTCAAAACGGGCCGATATGGGGCGAGAAAGGGAAATAGCTAATATTTAAATGTATAGAAGAAACAAAGAAAAAAATCCCTCTACTGTTACTGTTGTGTTACAAATGCCTCCGAATAATTGACATGGACAAATCGATTTGTTAGAATGCCAATGAAAATAAGGCTAGATAGGTGTGCCCTGCGCAAAAATCGGAAAAGCCTTATGAAGAAAGGTACTAACGCCGGTCAAAGCAGCTGAATGGTACCGGCGCGGTACATAAACGGCCCCCCGAGGGGGTACTACTTAAAGGAGGAGTTTCTAAATGAGAACTCTCAGAAAGTCCCTGAGCCTCGTTCTGGCGCTCGTTATGTGCCTGAGCCTGTGCTCCGGCGCCTTCGCGACTCAGAACTTCGAGCCGTACGAAGATGGCGCTGAAGTTGGCGACGTTTATGTCGAAGCTACCGATTTCATGATCGGTTCCGGCATCGTCGAAGGTTATTCTGCCGATGAGATCGGCGCCACCGAGACCCTGACCCGTGAGCAGGTCGCGAAGATCATCGCGGTTATGAAGCTTGGTGTCAACGCTGCCGAAAAGCTGGCCGCTGTCGAAGATCCCTTCACTGACGTTGCTGCCACCCGCTGGAGCGCTGGCTACATTGCTTACTGTGTCGAGAACGGCATCATCGACGGTATGGGCGACGGCAGCTTTGCCCCCACCGCTCCCGTCACCGGCTACCAGGCTGGTAAGATGCTCCTCGCCGCTGTTGGCTACGGTGCTGCCGATGAGTTCGTAGGCGGCAGCTGGGCCATCCAGGTCGCTCGCATTGGTATCCCCGAAGGCGTTTATGATGACAACCTCGATGCCGCTACCCATGATCCCATCGAGCGTCAGCAGTTCTTCCTCATGGCCTTCAATACCTACAACTTTGTTCCCCAGGTCAAGTTCTCCGCTCTGATCAACGACTATGTCTACGTTGGCAGCAACCTGTCCGGTGCTACCGGTACCACCGTTGATCCCACCTACCTGAACAACAAGTACTTTGCCGCTGAAAGCTTCGTGACCTATTCCAAGGGCGAAGACAGCTACATGGTCGACGATGTCCCCGTTTACGGCATCGAGTACGACGAGGCCGGCCGCTACGGCCACGTTTGGTACAAGATCGTTAAGGGCGAGTACGTTGCCATTACCGACGTGTACTTCGATGACAACCTCCTGGGCGAAGCCTACAAGGGCACCAAGTACGCCGATCTGATCAACCCCGACAAGACAGCTTTCATCGCTGAGCCTGATGATGATCTGGGCAACAATGGCGTTATCTTCTTTGTCAACGGCAAGGCTGCCGCTGCTGCTGATGCCAAGGAGCTCATTGATGTGAAGGGCAACCTGGTTCAGTTCTATGACTGGGACGATGACAAGTACGTTGACTTCATCCATGTCTGGGCCAAGACTCTTGACGTTGTTACCACCGGCGGTGTGAAGTACAACACCGATGGCGATAAGGCCACCATTGCTGGCATTATCACCACTGGCAAGGACATCGATGAGATGGCCGGCTTCGAAGATCTGAAGAAGGACGACGTCGTTCTGTACTTCGAAGATGCTGCTGGCATTACCCGTTTCGAACTGGCCCCCACTTTCCTTGGCCAGCTGACCCGTACTTCCTACAATGCTGACAACGAGCTCGAGCTCACCATCAGCGGAACCAAGTACACCGCTTCCGAGATCGATGGCTCCGTTGGCGCTGCTGCCATCATTGAGCAGGGCTACAACAAGGATGTCAACTACTACACCGACGACTTCGGCTTCATTGCTTACGCCGATGCCGTTTCCGAAACTCTGTCTGACTTCGTCGTTCTCCTCGACCTCGACGTTGATGACACCGCTCTGTTCGACGACAGCACTGTCTATGCTCTGATTCTGAAGCTTGATGGTACCACTGAGGAAGTCAAGATCTCCAAGATCGATGACGTGGATGTTGAGGACGTTGTTCTGGAAGATGTGGTAAACCTGTTCTACAGCTACAAGGTTGTCAGCGGCAAGTATCAGCTGACCAATGTTGACGCTGCTTCCGGCTGGGATCAGACTGCACATGATGCTGGCGCTGTTAAGAACAATCAGTCCGCGACCGTTGTTGACGATACGACCACCTATGCCAACACCAGCACCGTTTACCTGTACCCGAAGTACAAGACCGGCATCACTGACTCCACTGACTACAACGATGTTGACAGCTGGAAGGTTGCTACCGGCATTTCCAATGCTCCCACCACCGAGGAAGGCACTGCTCTGACTGTTGCTTACAAGTCCACCGGCAGCGTTGCCAAGTATGTCTTCATCTTTGGTGCTATCGACAGCTCTGCTAAGGCCGAGACCATGTTCTTCGTGAACAGTGCTTACTGGGGATTCAACGGCGAAGTCGTTGTTGACGGCGTTGTCGAGACCGAAGCTACCCGCGAGTACCAGGCCATTGAGAATGGCATCCTTGATTGGCACAAGACCATCGATTCCGACCTGTTCGGCGAAGCTGATGCCGGTCTGTACGAGCCCACCTATGACGAGGATGGCAACATTGCCGAACTCGGCGAGGCTCTGTCTGATGAGTACACCGGTATTGCCGGCGGTGCCACTGACGAGGAAGTTGTCATTGTGAACCCGGATGCCGATACGGAAGCTTATACCTACACTTCTGCCACCAGAGTCTTCGTCATCACCCTGAAGTCCTCCGGCGACACCAAGGGCTTTGCTACCATGACCGAGATCGCTCCTGCCGAGATCGAAGAGGATGACAATGATATCGTCTATCTGAAGCTCGACACCAATGAGAATTGGATCGTTGAAGAGATCTATATCATCAAGGTTGATAATGAGCTGCCTGAGGAGACCGAGACTCCCGCTCCGTCCGTCGTTCCCACTGAGACTCCCGAGGAGTAATCAGCTTGCTTGATTAGCAAAACAACTTAACCCAGCGACGCCCCCGGGAAACCGGGGGCGTTTTTATATCTGTCTTTGCAAAACAAAAGCCACGGCTTAATAGCCGTGGCTTCCTGCATGAAAAAGGGGACGCAGCAAAGCTGCGTCCCCTTGCCATATTTAGTATTTTATTAATTAAATACGTCGCGGTTTTTTATGAAGTATTCCAAGCCGCTCCAGACGGTGGTTATCACGATGACCCATGTACTCAGGCTGTCGATCGTAAGGCATCCAAGGCCGCCCAGAGGGCTTGCGTGCCAAGGTGTGAGCATCAGGCACATACAGATCATCGTGGAGAAGGTCTTTACTTTTCCGGACCATCCGGCAGCGATCACTCGTCCGCCTTCCACTGCCACCAGCCGCAGGCCGGTAACGGCAAATTCCCGTGTGAGGACCAGAATTGCGGCCCATGCGGGGAACTGGCCCCATTCCACGAACACCATCATGGCGGCGGTCACCAGCAGTTTATCCGCCAGCGGGTCGATAAACTTTCCGAAACTGCTGACCTGATTGTAGTGCCGCGCCACATAGCCGTCGACCCAATCGGTTCCGCTTGCCAGTATGAATAGTCCCAGCGCCCACCACATGTGTCCCGTAAAATCCGACCACATGAGTACGAGAAATACGGGGATCAGCGCTACACGGATCAGAGTTATTTTTGAGGCTGTTGTTAGTTTCATATATTGCCTCCTGTTTGTTCCGTGCCGATCAGGTCGCCATCCTCGGTTTCCTCGATGAACACCTGAGCAAAGCTGCCCGGTTCGCAGGAACCCTCGAAAAAGACCCGTCCGTCGATATCCGGGGAATCCGACTCACTGCGGCCCCAAAGGCATCCGTGCTCTTCGTCATATCCTTCGCAAAGCACCTTCAGCGTTTGTCCGATCCGGCTCTCGCAGAACTCGTCCATGATTCGAGCCTGCAGGTCCATGATCAGCTCTGCGCGGCGCTCGGCCTCCTCCGTGTCACAGCGGTCCGGCATTTCTGCCGCCGGCGTTCCCTCCTCTGGGGAATACGCAAACACGCCTGCGCGCTCCAGACGGGCTTCCTGCAGGAATTCACAGAGCTCCTCAAATTCCTTTTCACCCTCACCCGGCAGGCCGGTGATGAGACTTGTGCGCAGTACGACGCCCGGAATTCGCTCTCTCAGTGTTTTGATCAATGTACGCAGTTCCTGTCCCGTTCCGCGGCGGCGCATCCGGCGAAGTATATCGTCGTTGATATGCTGCAGCGGAATGTCGAGATATTTGACGATCTTTGGCTCCGAGGCGATCTTGTCGATAAGTTCGTCCGTGAATGCATCGGGGTAGAGGTAATGCAGACGTATCCATTCCACGCCCTCTATCGCTGCAAGTTCCGTAAGCAGTTCCGGAAGCTTTCCCTGTCCGGGCAAATCTGTTCCGTATCGTGTGACGTCCTGTGCGACCAGAATCAGTTCCCGGACACCGGAATCTGCCAGCGCCTTCGCTTCCGATACAACGGCATTCATCGGCCGGGAACGATATTTTCCGCGAATCGAGGGGATGACGCAATAAGCACAACCGTTTGAACAGCCCTCCGCGATTCGGAGATACGCCCAGCCCGGACCGGTCGTAACGATTCGCGGCAGCTCACGCAGAGGTGCATTTTTGTCTCCAAACAGGCACACGTGTTCGTCGCGCAGGACCGCTTCCACAGCCTGAACGATCTCCCCAAAGCTTCCTATGCCGAGTACGGCGTCCACTTCGGGCAGTTCCTGTGCAAATTCATTGCCGTAACGCTGTGCCATACAGCCTGTTACGATGATTTTCTTCAAACGACCGGCATTTTTCAACTCTGCCAGTTCCAGAATGATATCAATGGCTTCACTCTTGGCAGCATCGATAAACCCGCAGGTATTTACAACGGCCACATCCGCTCCGTCTGCGGTTTCACTCAGTTCATACCCCGCCTCGGCCAGCAGACAGAGCATCTGCTCACTGTCCACCAGATTTTTCGGACAGCCAAGGGATATCAGGGCTATGGTATTTGGCATATCAGTACTCCTGCTCTTCATTGTAGTCTTGTTTGCAGCGTTCGACCGCACTGTGGATCTCATCCCAGGAAAAACCGCGCCGTTGAAGCGCATCCGTGGCGCGCTTCAATGCCGTGCGATCATATGGGCTTGCCCCACGCAGACGATTGCGCAGAAGCGTGTCCAGCACATCGTCCGACGGCGGAACTTCTTCCAGCGCTTCGTCCCACAGTTCCCGCGGAACACGCCGCCGGAACAGTTCCGACTCGATTCGTTTACGGCCGCAGCCTT
>JAUMXS010000025.1:637-14240 GCA_030528965.1 Eubacteriales bacterium | reverse complement strand
GCCCGGAGATGCTGCAGAAGGCTCTGTCCGCGGATGTAAAAGACAGCTTCAACATGATCTCCGTGGACGGCGATACGTCCACGAACGATATGGCGATCGTTCTGGCAAACGGCTGTGCGGGCAACGCGGTCGTGGATGCCGAAGGCCCGGATTATGATGTATTCTGTGCGGCGCTGGCGCGTGTGACGCAGTATCTGTGCCGCTGCATCGCGCTGGACGGTGAAGGTGCGACGCATCTGCTGGAGTGCAGCGTGACCGGAGCCGCAGACCGCGGCATGGCACGGACGGCGGCGAAGGCGGTCATCTGCTCGAGCCTCGTGAAGGCGGCGTTTTTCGGAGCGGATGCCAACTGGGGACGTATTCTCTGCGCGCTGGGCTACTGCGGCGCGGCGCTGGATGTTACGAAGATCGGTGTCAGCCTCTGCTCTGCGGCCGGAACGATCCTGGTCTGTGAAAACGGCGCGGGCGTGCCTTTCTCCGAAGAGGAAGCCAAGAAGATCCTCACCGAGCGCGAGATCCGCATCGACGTCACGCTGGGACTGGGCGATGCTTCCGCCAAGGCCTGGGGCTGTGACCTGAGTTACGATTACGTCAAGATCAACGGAGATTACCGCACCTGACGCGGAAGAACGGAGGAAAACGATGGAAATGTCGAATGTGCAGCGCGCACAAATCCTGACGGAAGCTCTGCCGTATATTCAGGACTACAGCGGAAAGGTCGTGGTCGTAAAATACGGCGGCAACGCCATGATCGACGAAGATCTGAAGCGTGCGGTGATGGGAGACATCATTCTGCTGCGGCTGATCGGCGTACATGTGGTATTGGTCCACGGCGGCGGTCCGGAGATCACGGATATGCTGCACCGTGTGGGCAAGAAGAGCGAATTCCGAAACGGTCTGCGCGTCACGGATGAGGAGACGGTGGAGATCGTCCAGATGGTCCTGTCCGGAAAGATCAACAAGACGCTGGTAGCGCTCATGGGAAGCATGGGCGGCCGTGCGATCGGACTGTGCGGTGCGGATGCGGGCCTGATCCATGCCCGTCAGCTGGATGCGGATCTGGGCTATGTGGGAGAGATCACGGACATCGACACGCAGCCCATCCACGATCTGCTCGACCGGGGCTATATCCCCGTGATTTCGACGGTCGGCTGCGGAGATAACGGAGAAGTATATAACATCAACGCGGACACGGCGGCAGCCCGGATCGCGGGTGCGCTGAATGCGGAGAGCCTGATCACGATGACGGACATCGCGGGCATTCTGCGGGACCGTGAGGATGCAAGCACGCTGATCTCGAAGATCAACGTGAGCGAAGCGCCGCAGCTGGTGCGTGACGGCATTATATCCGGCGGCATGCTTCCGAAGGTGGAGTGCTGCATCGAAGCTATCCGCCGCGGCGTAAAGAAAGTATTCATCATTGACGGCCGGGTACCGCATTCCATCCTGATCGAAATGCTTACGGATGAAGGTATCGGCACGATGTTTGTGTGAGACTGGGAGGTTCGGAATGAGCATTCAAAACATAGATAAAGAATATGTGGCCAATACATACGGGCGTTATCCGATCACGCTGACGGAAGGCAAGGGCGCCGTTATGTACGATGAGACGGGGAAGAAATACATCGACCTCGGCAGCGGTATAGCGGTCAACACCTTCGGTGCGGCGGACGCGGAATGGCTGGCGGCGGTGACGAAGCAGGCCGGACAGCTGCAGCATACATCGAATTACTACTACACGGAGCCCTGCGCTCTGCTGGCGGAACAGCTCTGCAAGCGTACGGGGATGAAGAAGGTATTCTTCGGCAACTCCGGAGCGGAAGCGAACGAATGTGCGATCAAGACGGCGCGCCGCTGGGCGTACCTGAAATACGGGGATGAGTCCCATGCGACGATCATCACCCTGAAGAACAGTTTCCACGGCCGCACGATCACGACCCTGTCGGCGACGGGTCAGGACGTATTCCATGAGGAATTCGGCCCCTTCACGCCGGGCTTTGTGTACGCGGCGGCGGATGATCCGGAAGAGGTCAGACAGTATGCGGCACAGGGCAACTGCTGTGCGGTGATGATGGAGACCATTCAGGGCGAAGGCGGTGTTCTGCCCCTGAGCGAGGAATATGTGGCGGCGGTCTGTGAGATCGCGAAGGAATACGATCTGCTGGTGATCGTGGACGAAGTCCAGACGGGCAACGGCCGCACCGGTGATCTCTATGCCTTTATGCATTACGAGGGCTTCATGCCGGATATCGCGACGACGGCGAAGGGTCTGGCGGGCGGTCTGCCGCTCGGAGCCTGCATGCTGGGCGAAAAGGTGAAGGACGTGCTGGGACCCGGAAAGCACGGTTCGACCTTCGGCGGAAACCCGGTGGCCTGCGCCGGTGCGCTGAGTATTGTAAATCGTCTGACCGATGAGCTTCTGGCGGAGGTCCGGGCGAAGGGCGAATACATCCGGAATACGCTGGAAGGCGCGAAGAACGTTCAGGGCATGACGGGCCGCGGTCTGATGGTCGGTATTGCGGTGGACAAGGATGCGCACGCGGTGGCGGAAGAATGTCTGGCGCGCGGCGTACTGGTACTGACGGCGAAGGATAAGGTCCGTCTGCTGCCGCCGCTGAACATCGGGATGGATGAACTGCGCGAAGCTGTCGCAGTACTCAAGGAGGTCATTGAGGCATGAAGCATCTGCTGAAACTGATGGATCTCTCAACGGAAGAGATCACCGATATCCTGAATCTGGCAGATCAGCTCAAGTATGAGCAGAAGAACGGGATCGCGCATCCGCATCTGGCGGGCAAGACGCTGGGCATGATCTTCCAGAAGTCCTCCACGCGTACGCGCGTGTCGTTTGAAGTAGGTATGTACCAGCTGGGCGGCAGTGCGCTGTTTCTGAGCCCGAGAGACCTGCAGATCGGGCGCGGCGAACCGGTACAGGACACGGCTCGTGTGCTGAGCCGGTATCTGGACGGTATCATGATCCGCACCTTTGCCCAGCAGGAGGTCGAAGACCTTGCGAAGTACGGCTCCATTCCCATCATTAACGGCCTGACGGACTATTGTCATCCCTGCCAGGTGCTGGCGGATCTGATGACGATCCGGGAGCATCGCGGCGGCATCGTCGGCAATAAGCTTTGCTACATCGGCGACGGCAACAACATGGCCAACTCGCTGATCGTGGGCGGCATCAAGATGGGCATGAAGGTAGCGATCGGCTGCCCGAAGGAATATCAGCCGGATGCGGAACTGATGGCCTGGGCTGCGAAAAACGGCGACTTCCTCTGCACGGATAATCTGGAAGAAGCGGCGGCGGATGCCGACGTCATGTATACGGATGTCTGGGCCTCCATGGGCATGGAAGATGAGGCCGAGCGCCGGAAGCGCGACTTTGCGGGTTACTGCATAGATTCTCACCTGATGTCCTTTGCGCGTCCGGATGCGATGGTGCAGCATTGTCTGCCGGCGCATCGCGGCGAGGAGATCACGGACGAGGTGTTCGAGGCGCATGCCGATGAACTGTTCGACGAAGCGGAAAACCGTCTGCATGTGCAGAAGGCCGTTCTCGTAAAGTGCATGGCAAATATCTGAATCATAAACAGAAAAGACCTCCCTGCGGGGAGGTCTTTTTTTGTTTGGGGTCCGGGCTCTGCATGCAGATAAGGCCCCGACTGCGGCACCGATCAAGTTTCCGGCTAAGGTCCCGATGGGCGGTGTCGTTTTCCTTGGTTCCGCATGGGAGAGGTTTTCACGCCCAGGCCCCGGATATGATAAATGCCGGGAGGCCGGGAGGCATAGAATAGGAAGACCGAAAGACAGGGAGGGATCGCAGATGGGTGAGGAATATCGCGGAGACATGGGGATCACAAAAGAACGGTTCCGGGCGGAGCTGGAACAGAAACTGCGGGCGCATTTTGGGGTGCGCGGAGAAAATGCGGAGGGCTGGCAGCTGTTTTCGGCCTGCGCCATTTTGCTGCGGGAACGGATGAACTGCCGGCTGGCGCAGGAAGAGACGGCGGATGAACGCCGGGTGCATTATCTGTCCATGGAATTTCTGATGGGGCGTTCGCTGGAGAAAAACGCCTTTAATCTGGGGCTTACGGAGGCCATGAAGGGCGCGCTTCGGGACATGGGCCATGACGCGGCGGACATTCTGGAAGAGGAACCGGATGCCGGGCTCGGCAACGGCGGTCTGGGCCGTCTGGCCGCCTGTTATATGGACAGTATGGCAACGCAGGGGCTTCCGGCTTCCGGGTATTCGATCTGCTATGAGCTGGGGATGTTCCGCCAGAAGATCGAGAACGGCGCACAGGTGGAGACGGCGGATGACTGGCGGCTCTCGGCGGAGAGCTGGCTGGTACCGCGGTATGAGGACATGTGTGAGGTGCGTTTTGGCGGACATGTGGAGCAGAACTGGGATCATGCGGGCGTGTGCCGCACGCGGCACCGGGATTATACACCGGTACTTGCCGTGCCGCGGGATATGCTCATAGCCGGTTACGGCCCGAACGCGCGGGTAAACACGCTGCGCTTATGGGAGGCGCACAGTCCGAACGCCCTTGATATGTATCAGTTTTCCGGCGGGAAATATGTGCAGTCGCTGGAAGCCCGGACGATGGCGGAGGTCATCACCAAGGTCCTCTACCCTGCGGATGACCACATGGAAGGCAAGACGCTGCGGCTCAGGCAGCAGTATTTTTTTGTGTCGGCGACGGCACAGAGCATCGTAAGGGAACACCGCGCGGCTTTTGGGGATGTGCGGAGCTTCGACCGGCATCAGATACTGCATATCAACGACACGCATCCGGCGCTCATCATACCGGAGCTCATGCGTATTTTCATGGATGAGGACGGGCTGGGCTGGATGGACGCGTGGCGGCTGGTGACGGGCAGTGTGGCGTACACGAACCATACGGTGATGCCCGAGGCGCTGGAAAGCTGGCCGCAGGGACTGGTACAGAGTCTGCTGCCGCGGATCTGGGAGATCCTTTGCGAGATCGAAAAGCGCTGGCGCGCGAAGCTCGCGGATCGTTTCGGCGGGGACGGGGAAAAAATCAACGCCAATGCGATCATCTGCGGCGGCCGGGTCCGGATGGCGAATCTCTGTCTCTGTGCCTGTCATAAGATCAACGGCGTTTCGGCCCTGCACGGGGAAATTCTGCGGAACGAACTGTTCCGGGACATTTTTCGGATAGAACCGGAACGATTTGGCTATGTGACGAACGGCATCGATCACCGCCGCTGGCTCGCACAGATCAATCCGCGGCTCGGTTCGCTGGTATCGGAACTGCTGGGGGACGGCTGGCTGCTCGATGCGGAGGAACTTGGCAGACTGCATGCGTACAGGGACGACGCGGCGGTGCTGCAGCGGCTGGAAGAGATCAAGGCGGCAAACAAAGCGGACTTTTCGGGATGGCTTCAAAAGCATGGCGGGTTCCGGCTTGACACGGGAGCGGTGCTGGATGTACAGGTAAAACGGCTGCATGAATATAAGAGGCAGCTGCTCTGTGCGATGCTGATCGCGGCGCTGCATCAACGGCTGCGGGAGGCGCCGGGCCAGGCATTTTTGCCGCGCACGTTTTTATTTTCCGCGAAGGCGGCGAGCGCCTATACGACGGCAAAGCGCATCATACGGCTCATCCATTCGCTTGCCGGAGCCGTCAACGCAGACCCCGTCTGCGCAGGGCGGCTGCAGGTCTGTTTTCTGGAAAACTACCGCGTATCGGCCGCGGAGGCACTGATGCCGGCAGCACAGGTCTCGGAGCAGATCTCGACGACGGGCAAGGAGGCCAGCGGCACGGGCAACATGAAGCTCATGATGAACGGCGCCGTCACGATCGGTACGCCGGACGGAGCAAATGTGGAGATGTACAGTCGGCTGGGCGACGAAAACATGTTCCTGTTTGGCCTTCGGGCGGAGGAACTGCCGGGATTTCGGGGAAGTTACGATCCCCGGAAAACGGCGGAACAGGACCCGGAACTTCGCATGGTGCTGGAACGTTTCCGATCTGGTGGACGCGCTGGTCTACGGCGGTGATCCCTATTTGCTGCTCAAGGACTTCCGCAGTTATATGCAGACGCATGAGCGGCTTTATGCCGCGCTGGAAGATCCCCGGCGCCGCGGGAAGATGATGCTTGCCAATATTGCGGACAGCGGCATTTTCGCTGCTGACCGTGCCGTGAAGGAATACGCCGGGCAGATCTGGCATATCTGAGGACAGTTTGGATGAAAAAACAGGACCTGGTGTGACTTAGGTCACACCGGGTCCTGTTATCGGCTGTACTTTCAGTTCAAAATGGCCCGGATGGCTTCGATGGCAAGATCGATGTCCTGTTCGGTGGTCTGATGTCCAAGCGAGAGACGCACCGTTCCCTGCGGAAAGGTGCCGATGACGCGGTGGGCGTTGGGGGCACAGTGAAGGCCCACGCGGGTAAGGATGCCGAATTCACGTTCCAGACGGTCTGCCATGAGGGCGTTGTCGCGTCCGGTGAAATCGATGGAAACGACGCCGACGCGCCGGGAGGGGTCCTGCGGACCGGGAATGCGCAGCGGAAGGCCGGAAAGGCCGTCCAGCAGACGTGCGGTCAGGGCGATTTCCCGCTGACGGAAGGTGTCGACACCGGTTTTCAGCACATAGTCAAGTGCTGCGCCCAGTCCGAAGATGCCGGGGAGGTTCAGGGTCCCCGATTCAAAACGGTCGGGCATATAGTCCGGCTGCTGTTCCCGATCGGAGGCGCTGCCCGTGCCGCCCGTTACGATGGGCCGCAGGCCGCGGGTGAAATCCCGCGAGAGCAGCAGGGCGCCGATCCCCTGCGGACCGAGCAGTCCCTTATGTCCGGGAACGCAGAGAGCGGCGAGACCCAGAGCGAAAAAATCGATTGGAAAATGACCGGCGGTCTGGGCGGCATCCACGGCGAGCGGCAGACCGTATTCCCGGCAGATGGCCGCGGTCTTTTCCAGCGGAAAGAGCGTTCCGGTGACGTTGGAGGCGTGGCCCACGAGCACGAGCCGTGTGTTTGGCCGCAGGAGCGCAGGGATGCTGTCGGCATCCGTGATGCCTTCGCGGTCGGCGGGGATGCGGGTAAAGCTGACGCCCGTTTCGGAAAGCTCCGTGAGGGGGCGCATGACGGCGTTATGCTCGAGGCTCCCGACGAGCACATGATCGCCCGGGCGCAGATATCCGCGCAGGATGGTGTTGAGGCCGAAGGTCGCTCCGGGCGTAAAGACGACGTGGCTGACGGGGCCTTTAAAGCCGAAGAGCGCGGAAAGGTTTTCCCGGATCCCGAGGATACGGGCGGAAGCTTCATTCGCGGGGGCATAGACCCCGCGGGCGATATTGACGCCCAGCGCATCCGTATACCACGCCATGGCGGCCGCTGTGCCGGGGGCTTTGGGCAGCGAGGTGGCGGCATTATCGAGATAGGTCAAAGCGTCCCGCCTTTCTTCCGAGAGTCAGTCAAAGGTGAGCAGACGGTCATAGCCGCTGGCCGTCCGACGGTAAAGGGCTTCCGCCTCGGACTCCTCCGCGAGGGCGGAGACGAGGGAGATCGTGTCGCATTCCGTGGATTCCCCTGCCCGGAACGCGGCGCAGACGCCGCAGGAGGCGGAAAGAACGCGCGGAGTCGGCTGAAGCTGCAGGCCGGGGAATTTCCCGGTCATCCGGCGCAGAAATAAGGATGCGCCGAAGTGGGTGAGGAAAGTGACGATATAATCATGCATGATTCAAGCGTTCAGCGAGAGAGTGAAATCGCCGTCGTCGGATTCCGTAACGGTGATGGAGAGTTTGTGGTTATTGGCCCAGCGGGTAATATTCCCGACGGCGATCCGGTTATCGACAAGGACCTGCAGGGGCGTGCCGTCGGAATCCACAGCGCGTTTGGTCATAAGCAAAGGTTCCGGACAGGCAAGGCCTCTGGCATCGACAGTTTTCATAGTTCCGAATACCTCCCGATTATTTTTTTCTGAGATTGAGAAGGCCCACGACAAGGCAGAAAGCGAGGCCGAGGATGACGGCGGCGCGTCCGGCAGGGGTGGTACCGCTGGCGGAGGAAGCGAGGCCGAAGTTATGGCAGAAAGCCGCACCGGCGGCAAGACCGAGGACGGCGAGACCGGCATCACCGCTGCCGCTTCCGGCGAGAATGAGCTGACGGAGGGGGCAGCCGCCGAGGAAGACGCTGCCGAGGCCGACGAGAAGCATGCCGAGGAAGTTCCAGAGGGACTCGGTATGTGCGACGGGCTGATCGGCGAAGCTGAAATGCAGGCTTCCGTTTACGGCATTGCCGATGAGGGCAGCGAGGAAGATGAGGCAGAAACCGGAGATCAGGCAGGGGTCACGGAACAGGAACAGGTCCCGAATGCCGCCCATCATGCAAAGTCGGCTGTACTGTGCGAGCATACCGACGGCGAGGCCGGCGGCAAGGGCGAGGATAATGGGAGCATGGAGAGAGCCCGGGCCGGATTCGCTGAAGAAGATGAAAGCGGGGGCGGAAACGAGCAGAGCGAGCAGGCCGAGAGCAACCGCGGCGGGGATATAGCCCTCGGAACGGGGCTGGGAATAGGCCCGGCGCAGGGAAAAGCCCTTGTTGAGGAAGACGGCACCGACGCCGACGCCGCATGCGAAGCCGGCGAGGCCGACCAGAGCGTTGAGGTCACCGCCGGCAAGGCGCAGGACCATACGGAGGGGACAGCCGAGAAAGACGAGGGAGCCGATCATGACAAAGACGCCGAGGAGGAAACGGGTCAGAGGGGCGGAGCCGCTCTGCGCCCGGAATTCCCGGCGGAACAGGGACATGAGAAAAGCGCCGAGGACGAGTCCGGGGATCTCGGGGCGTATGTACTGCACAACGGGAGCGCGGTGGAGGCCCAGACCGCCGGCGATGTCACGGATGAAGCAGGCGATACAGAAGCCCATGTTGGCAGGGTTTCCGTTGACCGTCAGGAGAACGGCAAGAAGGCCGGTGACGGCACCTGCTATGAGGATGGGGAAATATGCGGACATTTTGCTTTTCAAAACGATCACCTCTGGGTGCATATTTTAAACTATTTTAAGGGGAAAAGCAAGCAGGCCCGGGAAACGACGGGGAATGTGGGGCCGGGAGAAAAATCTTGACGAATCGGAAACGGTCTGTTATGATGCTCCTGTTAATTGTATAAGTAAGTATCCGCGCGGACCGGGAATGTAAGCGGGGTCCGAACCTGGGTTCTCCGGTGAGGCGAGAAGAACCGGTTCGAAGGCGGTTTCAGGAGGCACGCTCGTCTCGAAGAGAGACCTGCGCGCTTTGTTTTATACGGAGGGAAAGCATCATGCCGATTACGGAGTTTCTTGAACGGAATGCCAAGCTGTACGGAGAAGAGACAGCGCTGGTGGAGATCAACCCCGAGGAAGAGGGACGCAAGACCGAACGCTGGAGCGAATTTGCGCTGGTAGAAGCGGCGATGGAAACGGCGTATCGCCGGGAGATCTCCTGGGAAGATTTTGACCGTCGTGCGAACCGTTTTGCCAATCTGCTGATGGCGAATAATGTCAAGAAGGGCGACAAGGTCGCGATCCTTCTGATGAACTGTCTCGAGTGGCTGCCGATTTATTTCGGCGCGCTGAAGGCGGGTGCGCTGGCGGTACCCATGAACTATCGATATACGGCGGATGAGATCCGGTATTGCGTTGATCTGTCGGATGCGACGCTGCTGGTCTTTGGCCCGGAGTTCACGGAACGCGTCGGCGCGGTGCGCGATCAGATGCACAAGGTCCGGAAGTATTACTTTGTGGGCCGCAGCTGCCCGGACTTTGCGGACAGCTATTATCAGTTTATGAGTTTCTGCTCCAGCCGCCGTCCGCCGGTGGAACTGCAGGATTCGGATGACGCGGCGATTTATTTCTCGTCCGGCACGACGGGTTTCCCGAAAGCGATCCTGCATAATCACGAGAGCCTTGTCCATGCCTGCCTGACGGAGCAGGCTCACCACGGCCAGGGCCGCGGCGACTGTTTCCTTTGCATTCCGCCGCTGTACCATACGGGCGCGAAGATGCACTGGTTCGGTTCGCTGCTTGCAGGCAGCCGGGCGGTCCTTCTGCGCGGTATCAGCCCGAAATGGATCCTCAAGGCTGTTTCGGACGAACAGTGCAGCATCGTCTGGCTGCTGGTACCCTGGGCGCAGGACATTCTCGATGCCATTGATCGTGGGGATGTGGACCTGTCCGAATACGATCTGGATCGCTGGCGTCTGATGCATATCGGTGCGCAGCCGGTGCCGCCGAGCCTGATCCATCGCTGGAAGAAGGTTTTCCCCAAGCACGATTACGATACCAACTACGGCCTTTCCGAGTCGATCGGACCGGGCTGTGTACATCTGGGCACAGAGAATATCCACAAGGTCGGCGCCATCGGCATCCCCGGTTACGGCTGGGAAGCCAAGGTGGTGGACCGCAGCTTCCGTGAAGTGCCGCAGGGTGAAGTGGGTGAGCTGACTGTCCGGGGCCCGGGCGTTATGACTTGCTATTACCACAATCCCGAGGCTACGGCGGAGGTCATGCACGGCGACTGGCTGCTCACGGGAGACATGGCCCGTGTGGACGAGGACGGTTTCATCTGGCTGGTCGATCGCGCCAAGGACGTCATCATCAGCGGCGGCGAGAACATCTACCCGGTGCAGATCGAGGATTATCTCCGTGCGAACAATAAGATCAAGGACGTGGCGGTCATAGGCCGTCCGAACGAGCGTCTGGGAGAGATCGCGGCGGCGATCATCGAGCTGAAGCCGGGCGTCACGGCGACGGAAGAGGAAATGAACGAGTATTGTCTCGGACTTCCGCGCTATAAGCGTCCGCGGGAGATCATCTTTGACGTGGTGCCGCGGAACCCGACCGGC
Source organism: Eubacteriales bacterium (assembly GCA_030528965.1). Taxonomy (GTDB): domain Bacteria; phylum Bacillota; class Clostridia; order Oscillospirales; family Oscillospiraceae; genus JAUMXS01. Next base: position 3,379 of record JAUMXS010000025.1, on the reverse strand, counting down.
AAGATCGAAAAGCCCAAGCTCCGCGAGAAATACGGTGCGGCGTCGATCGTTGCCCGTCAGACCGGCAACTGAAAGATCGATAACACGAAAAACGATAACACGGATCATTGATATCATCCGAACAGGAAACGAAAAAGGGTATGCGCATCATGGCGCATACCCTTTTTGTAATTGATCTCAGGTCAGAACCGGAAATAGATAAAGGGATTGAAGCTCGAACCCGCGAGGCGGACATAGCAGAGGACAAAGAGGGAAAACGCGAGAACGGGCGTACCCCAGACGCGCAGAAGGCCGGAGGGAGGCAGATGTTTTTCCAGAGCGGGGCGCAGGGGCAGGCAGGCAACGGCGGCGATGAGAAGGATGGGGCCGTACTGTCGGAGGAGGAATTCTGTGCGGATGTCCCAAAGCGGAGCAGCACCGAACATGGCGGCGAACAGTTCCAGAGCGCGCGGCAGAGTATCGGCGCGGAACAGAACCCAGCTGAGGACGACGAGCAGCAGAGCGTAGAGATGCTGCAGGGCGCGCGGGGCGCGGGAAAGAGCGCTGCCCCAAAGGAAACGTTCTCCCATGAGGAGCAGGGCGAAATACAGGCCCCAGAACACGAAGTTCCACGCGGCGCCGTGCCAAAGTCCGGTGAGCAGCCAGACGATGAGAAGGTTGCGAAGCTGCAGAGCGGCCGAACAGCGGCTGCCGCCGAGGGGGAAATACACATAATCCCGGAACCAGCCGGAAAGGGACATGTGCCAGCGCCGCCAGAATTCCGTGACGGAGCGGGCGATATAGGGATAATTGAAGTTTTCCGGAAAACGGAACCCGAACATACGGCCGAGGCCGATGGCCATGTCGGAGTAGCCGGAGAAATCGAAATAGATCTGTGCGGTATAGGCGAGGGCGCCGAGCCATGCGGAAGCGGCAGAGAGGGCGGCGGTTCCGGAGAACACCTCGTCGGCCAGTTCGGCGAGGAGATTGGCGAGGAGCATCTTTTTTGCAAGGCCGAAGAGGAAACGCAGAACGCCGTCGGTGAAATCGGAAAAGTTCTCCCGGCGGGACCGGAGAGCGTCGGCCACATCGGTATATCGGACGATGGGGCCGGCAATGAGCTGAGGGAACAGGGCGATATAAAGCGTGACGCGCAGGAGACTGCGCTCGGGCGGAGCGGTTCCGTTCCGGACGTCAAAGAGATAACTCATACCCTGAAAGGTGAAGAAGCTGATGCCGATGGGAAGCGTGATCTCCGGGACCGGGACGGGAAGGCCGAGGGCGGCAAGATTCTGGGCGAGAAAGCCCGCGTATTTAAACCAGCCGAGCAGGGAGAGATCGAGGATGAGCGTGAGGAGGAAAAAGGCCTTCCGATGAGCTTTTCCGGGGGCGGCAAGCAGGCCGCCGGCCCAGTTTATAAAAGAGGAAACGAGCATGAGCGGAAGAAAAGCCACGCCGCCGCAGGCATAGAATACAAGACTGAACAGCAAAAGGACGCCGTTGCGCCCGGCGGCAAACCGGGCGGGAACAGCGTAATAGACGATGAGAAGTGCGGGAAGAAACAGGAACAGGAAGTTAAAACCGGAAAAGACCATGATGTCCTCCTGAGGTGAAATAGACGAAAGAGAAGGCCGGGAGCGGAGGCGTTCCCGATCCGGGCTTTGACGTTGGCCGGCATCGGCCGGCGGCGGTCGATGTCAATTGGCGGTGATCGGTGTCGGATGAAATCAGAGAAGCGGGGCGAAGATCCGAAGCAGGCCCTGCATGATGCGTTTGACGAGGGGGAAAGCGTCGCAGTGAGCGGCGGTGATCTCCTCACAGCGTTCGAGGGTCCGGAGGAAGTCCTCGTGCATCTGAGCGATGGCCGGCGTACGGTACATCCAGACGCCGCATTCGTACTGCAGGTAGAAACTGCGGTAGTCAAAATTGATGGTGCCGCAGATGGCGAGTTCATCGTCACAGACAAGGGTCTTGCCGTGGATAAAGCCGGGGGAATATTCGTAAACGCGCACTCCGGCGCGGATGAGTTCGGGGTAATAGGAATGGGTCAGGGTATGGACGAACCACTTATCGGGGACGCCGGGCGTAATGATGCGCACATCGACACCGCTTTTGGCGGCGGCGATGAGAGCGGTTACGAGTTCGTTATCGGGGATCAGATAGGGCGTGCAGATATAGACATAGCGTTCCGCCCGGGAGATGAGGTTGAGGAAGGCTGTTTTTCCGACGGTCTCATCGTCGTGGGGTTCATCGGAAAAAGGCTGGACAAAGCCGGCGGCCGGGGTGGGCACGAGGGCGGATTTGGGCCGGAAGAGGGAATAATCCCGGTCACCGGGGCCGAGGTTTTCCCACATGCTGAGGAACATGACGGTAAAGCTCCAGACGCCTTCACCGCGCAGGAGGATCCCGGAATCCAGCCAATGGCCGTAGGGGGAAATGAGGTTTATATATTCGTCGGCGAGGTTCAGACCGCCGGTAAAGGCGGTGTGGCCGTCGATGATGAGGATCTTTCTGTGGTCCCGGCAGTTGAAGCTGCCGGTGAGGAAGGGACGGAAACGGTGGAACACCCGGCAGCGGATGCCCAAGCGTTCCAGCTGGGAGGGAAAGTCCGCGGGAAGCCGGCGGATGCTGCCCAGATCGTCATAGATAATGCGGACATCCACGCCCTCGGCTTTTTTCTGCAGAAGAAGGGCGCGCAGTTCATCCCAGAGACGGCCCTCGGCGAGGATATAGTATTCGAGGAAAATAAAATGCTTTGCTTTG
>JAUMXS010000025.1:0-606 GCA_030528965.1 Eubacteriales bacterium | reverse complement strand
ATACGGGCGTACATGAGTTCCCCCTGAGGGAGATATTCGGTGTATGTGTTGATATAAACGGGGGCGTTGACGGCGGCCTCCAGATAGGTGGCCTGCCGCAGCGCGGAGGGGCAGGCATCAGCGAGGACTTCCCGTGCGGGCGGCTGGGCGGAGACGGAAATGCGCACTTTTTGTTCCAGCTTGGCGAGCTTGGTGCGCTGGGCGCGGGTAGGCGTGCGCCGGCCGAACAGGAAATAGATAAGGATGCCGAAGACCGGCAGAACGAGGATGGGGATGAGCCATGCGATTTTGTATCCCGCGTTGCGGTTTCCGGAAACGATATGGATGGTGAGGCAAAAGCTCATCAGCATGAAACCGGCCTGCACGAAGGCGAATTCCTGCCGGAAAAAGACCAGAGCCAGAACAAGTACGGCGATCTGGAACAGCAGGGAGAGACTCACGATCACGAGGCGGCTGAATATTTTATTGAGAAAATTATTCATAGGCGTCAGCAGATCCGGCCTGCGGTATGATCCGCGGTATGAGAGGTGCCCGGTGAAGGCTCACAGGGACAGAATGAACGATAAACAATTGAACGACGAAACGACTAAACGACAAAAAGACTAA
>JAUMXS010000122.1 GCA_030528965.1 Eubacteriales bacterium | reverse complement strand
AAGAACACTGCAAACGCGCCAATGTGCTTCTGCGTGAGCTGGATGTGGATGATGCCATCATTCATGCTGTGGTAAGTCACGGTTACGGCATTTGTTTCGATGTGGAGCCGGAACTCTATATGGAAAAAGTCCTGTTCGCCGTGGACGAACTGACGGGCCTCATCGGCGCAGCCGCACTGATGCGCCCGACAGGCATGGAGGGCATGGAAGTCAAGTCCGTTATGAAGAAATTCAAGGACAAGAAATTTGCCGCCGGCTGCTCGAGAGATGTTATCCGCAAGGGCGCGGAAATGCTTGGCATGGAACTGCCCGAACTCTGTAAACGTACCCTTGAAGCCATGCAGGCCTGATCGCGATACAAAAAAGAGCCGTCCGCCGAATGGCGGACGGCTCTTTTTTATATTCTCGCGGCCTTCACCGCAGGCTCTGCAGCAGAGCCTCCGCCACACGCAGACCATCAGCCGCGGCAGAAACGATGCCGCCCGCCTGTCCCGCGCCCTCCCCGCAGGGATACAGACCGCGCAGGCCGACGGATTCCATCGCCGCATTCCGCAGCACACGCACCGGGGAGGATGAGCGCGTCTCCACGCCGGTGAGCAGCGCTCCGGGATGATCGAATCCTCGCAGACGCCGCCCGAAAATCGGAAAAGCCTCACGCAGGGACGCCGTCACAAAACCGGGCAGGCAATCGTCCAGCTCCACGAAGCGCAGGCCCAGCGGATAACTGCCGCGTACCGCCCGTTTCGGTGCTTTCGTCGGCGCGCGCCGGGCAAGAAAATCCCCCAGATACTGCGCCGGAGCCGTATAATCCCCGCCACCCAATTGAAACGCCGCATGTTCCCAGCGGCGCTGAAACTCGATGCCCGCCAGCGGATGGGCAGACCCAAAATCCGACGGCATCACGGAAACCAGTATCGCTGCATTGGCATTTACACCGTCCCGGGCGAATCGGCTCATGCCGTTTGTGACCACACAAAAAGGCTCGCTCGCCGCCGCCACGACCTCGCCGCCCGGACACATACAGAAGCTGTATACCGCACGACCCGAGGGCAAATGGCAGGAGAGCTTATAATCCGCCGCACCCAGCGCCGGATGACCGGCCGCCGAGCCATACTGCGCCCGGTCGATGGCCGCTTGACTGTGTTCCGCGCGCACGCCCAGAGAAAAAGCCTTCTGTTCCAGCGGCACCCCAAGCTCATACAGCATCTCATACACGTCCCGGGCACTGTGTCCCGCGGCGAGCACGAGTTTTTCCGTTTCCAGCTCTTCTGTCCGGCCGTTACGTTCCAGCACCACTCCACGCAGGGCGCCGTCCGTGACTTTCAGGCCGCAAAGCCGCGTATCAAACCACACTTCACCGCCGGCATCCAAAATAGCCTGCCGCAAACCACGCACCACGTCCGGAAGCCGGTCCGTACCGATATGCGGTTTGCCCTGCCAGAGGATCTCCTCCGGCGCTCCGCATTCATACAGCGTGTGCAGGACCGTCCGCGCTGCTTTGCCGCCTATGCCGGTCGTCAGTTTTCCGTCCGAAAACGCCCCCGCGCCGCCTTCGCCGAACTGGATATTCGACGAGGGATTCAGTATCCGCGTGCGCGAGAAGTTTTCAATGTCCGCCAGCCGCCGTTCGACCGGTGCGCCGCGCTCTATCAAAAGAGGTTCAGCGCCCGCACGGGCCAGCTCCAGCGCAGCAAAAAGTCCCGCAGGACCCGCCCCGCAGACCACCGGTCTTGTCCGGGGTTTTCCCTTTAAAACCTCAGGCCGCGGCGCTATATACGGCACATGCCGCTGCGCACGTCCCGTTTGGATCAGGCTTTCTTCGTTTTGCACCTCCGCTGCCACGGAAGCGGCAAAACGCACCCGCTCGCGTCGGGCGTCCACCGCCCGGCGCAGAAGCTGTATTTCACCAACAGTGTCCGCAGAAACTCCCAGACGTTCCGCGACCGTCGTGCGCAGGAGCGCATCGGTATATCCCAGAGGGAGAATCAGTTCTCTCAACTCGATCAAAGCAGTTCTCCTCCTGCGGCATGCGTTCCCGCCGCCAGTCCCGATACGAAGGCCCAGTGGAGATTATATCCTCCGCAGCGACCATCGATATCCAGCGCCTCGCCCACAACGTATAATCCGGGTACCCGGCTGCTCCGGAGCGTCAGGGGATCAAATTCCTTCACCTTCACGCCGCCGCGTGTCACCTGTGCCTGACCCGTTTCCGCCGCGCCGCGCACTTCCAGCCGGAAATCCTTGATCGCTCTGGCCAGAGCCGCCGGTTTAACTGACCCGGCGTATCGCAGCAGGGCCTCCGCCACGCCCCGGCGAAAAGCGCCCGTAAAATACTCCGCAGGTGCATATCCGTCAGCCGCCCGCACGCTCAATTCATCCCGCAGTTCGGCAAAGGATCTTTCCGGAGCAAGGTCAAGCGACAGAGTCTTCCCCTGCGGCAAATACCGCGAAAGATCAAAGGCCATCACACCGCTCACGCCATAATCCCGGAACAGCAGTTCGCCCTCTTCCGAGGCAACGGCAAGTCCCGCTCGATCCAGCAGCGTGCCCCGGCAGCGCACACGAACACCGGACAGGCCCCGGATGGCAGAAGTGTCTGTCCGCAGCGGACAAAGCACCGGCACAAACGGCGTCACGGAGTGACCCAGACTCTCGGCAAGGCGCGTCCCGCCGCCCGCTGCGACGATGACGCATCCGGCGTGAACGATCTCACCCTCCGGTCCCTCGATCCGGAATCCACGTTTCCCCCGGGAAACGGAAGAAACGGAAAAGCCTGTCCTCGTCGTGACACCGCGCTTCTCGCAGGCAAGCCGCAGAACATCCAGCACGGAGGCGGCGGCACCGCTGCAGGGATATACCCGTCCCTCCTCATCCGGCGCCGTCCACAGCCCCAGATCGGAAAACCACGCGAGCAGCCGCTCCGGGCCGATCTTTTCCAGCAGCGGAGCCGTAAATTCCGGGTGATTATATCCATCCGGAGAAAGATTCATATTTGTCAGGTTGCAGCGCCCGTTGCCGGTGCGAAGCAGCTTTTTCCCCACACGGTCATTCTGTTCCAGAATGACCGTATCTGCGCCCAGACCGGCGGCTGCCGCGGCTGCGGCCAGTCCTGCCGCACCGCCGCCTATGATCACGACCTGCGCGCTCGATTCTCTCTGTCCCATCGCCATTACGGAAGCCGCGTGAGCCATGCGCCCGAATTCGCATCCGAAGGCGCGCACCAGCCCGTTCGCGGAGAGAGGCTGACCCCGAGCACAGCCGGGCCGTCCGGCATACAGCTGCGCTTAAACTGCATGTTGAAGAATCGGCGCAGGAACAGTTCCAGTCTCTCCCGTATCTCTTTCGGAGAATACTCCCCTTCAAAGGCCTTCTCCGCACAGGAGAT
>JAUMXS010000024.1 GCA_030528965.1 Eubacteriales bacterium | reverse complement strand
ATTGCGTTTTTCCTCTCCGCCGTGGGGCTCTCCGTTTCCGCCTCCTCCGTCCCGGAAGATATGGTGAAACAGTGCATCCTGCTCCTCGCAGGTATCGTGCTGTTCTTTCTCCTCGGCTGGTGGCTGCGCAGTCCACGCCGCATCCGCAGTACGCGCTGGCTCGCCGCCGCGGCCGCCGTGGGTCTGCTCGCTTTGAACCTCGTTCTCAGCGAGGCCGTTTTCGGTGCCAAAAACTGGCTCACCATCGGAGGTTTTTCTTTCCAGCCCTCCGAATTTGTCAAAATTCTTTACGTCTATGCCGGGGCAGCCACCCTTGATCGGCTCTTCCGCCGCCGGAACCTCTTTATGTTTATTGCCTTTTCCGCCGTTTGCGTCGGCGCTCTGGCACTTATGGGTGATTACGGAACCGCCGTCGTGTTTTTTGTTGGTTTCCTTGTCATCTCTTTCATGCGTTCCGGCAGTTTTGCCACCGTGTTTCTGGCCGTGTCCGGAGCGGGCCTTGCCGGTTTTCTGGTGCTCTCCGTGAAACCCTATATTGCCCAGCGCTTTGCCGCCTGGGGCCACGTCTGGGAAGATCCTCTCGGCCGCGGATATCAGCAGGTACGCGCCATGTCTGCCGCCGCTTCCGGCGGCCTGTTCGGCCAGGGAGCCGGTGACGGCTGGCTCGTTGATATCGTCGCTGCCGACACGGACCTCGTCTTTGCCGTCGTATGTGAAGAACTCGGTCTTCTGATCGCCGTATTCTGCATTGCTGCCGTGCTTTTGCTCGCTGCATTTGCCGTACGCTCCGCCGCCGCGGGCCGCTCCGCATATTTTGTCATCGCCGCCTGCGCCGCCGTGAGCATGATGATGTGCCAGTTGGGGCTCAATGTATTCGGCTCGCTCGATATCCTGCCCTTCACCGGTGTCACCTTCCCCTTCGTTTCGCGCGGTGGCTCCAGTCTGATCTCATGCTGGGCGCTTCTGGCATTTATCAAAGCCGCCGACACACGACGAAGCGCCAGCTTTGTCGTTAGTGCGCCGGCCAGTCTGCGCCGTGCGCGCAGCGAAGCTCTCCGCCGGAGAAACGATCCCCCCGCCGAGGGTGAAGAGGAGGTGCAGGCTCCTTGAAACGTGTCAAACATCGTGCCTCTGTTGCCATGCTGCTCGCGCTTGCCATCGTCGCCGGACTGGGCTTTTTCCTCTTCCGGCTGTGGTCGGACGGAGCAGACTGGGCGCTCTATCGCGCCAATCAGAGTGTCTATTCCGGCGGTATGCTCCGCACCGGCACTCTCACCGACCGGGAAGGCGTCATCCTCGCGGACGGCACGGCCGGAACGTATGCCGAGAATGCGAACACCCGGCGCGCCTGTCTCCACCTGATCGGCGATTACTCCGGAAATATCGGCACCGGCGCTCTGCAGGCTTTCCGGTCCGAAATGGCCGGCTACAGTTTTGTTTTCGGTACTGCCCGCAGTGGGGAATCGCTTGCTCTCTCCCCCGATGCGCGGCTTCAGGAAACGGCACTCGCCGCCCTTGGCGGTTATAGCGGAGCCGTGCTTGTCCAGAACTATGTAACCGGCGAGATCCTCTGCATCGTCAGCACGCCGGTCTATGACCCCGCCGATCCGCCGGCGTCCTTTGACTCCCCGGCTTATGAGGGCGTTTTTCTCAACCGTGCGCTCAGCACGACCTATACCCCCGGCTCCGTATTCAAACTCGTCACTCTTGCTGCCGCCATTGAGAACATCCCCGACCTCTATGAGCGCAGCTTCACCTGCGCCGGCAGCGTGACCGTCGGCGGCAACCCCGTCGTCTGCACAGGATGGCACGGCACGCAGACGATCGAGCAGGCGCTCGCCAACTCCTGCAACTGCGTTTTTGCGGAACTGTCTCTGGAACTGGGCGCTGACACGCTGGCCGCCTACGCGGAAAAGCTGGGCTATACGGACAGTCTCACGCTGGACGGCATTTCCAGCGCCGCGGGCCGTTTTGACCGGGCCGAAGCCGGCACTTCCGACCTTGCCTGGTCCGGCATCGGGCAGTCCACAGACCTTGTCTGTCCCTTTGCCGTCCTTCGCTTCTCCGCAGCCATAGCTGCAGGCGGAACCGTGCCGGAAGCAACGCTTCTCGCGGGCAGTTCGGGCAAATCCGTACGTCTGCTCTCTGCGGATACGGCCAAAAAGCTCGGGGATATGATGAGCTATAATGTCCAGTATGCCTATGGCAGCTGGCTATTCCCCAACCTCGCCCTTTGTGCCAAATCCGGCACGGCAGAAGTGGGCGACGGGACCTCTCATGCCTGGTTCACAGGCTATCTCGACGATGAGGAGCACCCCTATGCCTTTGCCGTCATCGCAGAACACGCGGGCGGCGGTCTGACGGTGGCAGGTGCCATCGCGAACACAGTATTGCAAAAGGCGGTCGAACTGGAGTTATGATTGATATATCCGTACACGAGCTGACCAAAGCATTTTCCGAAGGGGAAAACGTCCTCGACGGTCTGAGTTTTGACGTTCAGGCCGGCGAACGCGTCGGCATTCTCGGCCGCAACGGCTGCGGAAAAACCACACTTCTGCGCATTCTGACGGGCGAACTGACCGCGGACACGGGCGATATAAGCTTTGCGCCGGATAAACGCCTTGGCCTCATCTCGCAGATCCCGCGCTTCCCGGACGGCTGGACGGCGGAGGATGTGCTTTGTTCCGCGCATGACCGGGTCCGCGCTATCGGCACACGGATGGAAGAACTGACGACGCGGATGGAGCGCGGAGAACACTCCGATGCCCTGCTGACGGAATATGACCGTCTGTCTGCCCGTTTCGAATCCCTCGGAGGCTATAATACCGACGTCATGCGCAATCGCGTGGCCAACGGTCTCGGCATTCCCGCCTCCATGCGTGCGCAGCCCTTTGATACGCTCTCCGGCGGAGAACGCACACGCGTGAACCTAGCCCGGCTGATCCTGGAGGATACCGACATCCTCCTGCTGGACGAGCCCACCAACCATCTCGATATGCAGGCGGTGGAATGGCTGGAGGATTATCTCCGCCGTTTCCGCGGAACGGTACTGGCCGTCTCCCATGACCGCTGGTTCCTCGACACAGCCGTTACCCGCTGCATCGAAATCGAAGAGGGCAAAGCCGTCCTCTACAGCGGCAATTACAGTTTCTACGTAGAAGAAAAAGAACGCCGGTATCAGGAACGCCTGCGGCGCTATGAAAAGGAACAGGCTAAAGCCGCACAGCTGCGTGCGGCGGCAGACCGGATGCGTCTCTGGGCCTTTATGGGCAATGACAAACAGTACAAGCGTGCCATTTCCATGGAAAAGCGCATCGATCGTCTGCAGACCACCGATCGTCCGAAAAAAGAACGCGCTATGAAAGCCCGTTTTTCCGAACAGGAATTCCACGGCGACGAAGTTCTCGTGGCGGAGGATCTGGCTCTGTGTTACGGAGACCGCACACTGTTTTCCGGAGCGGATCTTCTCTCGACCGGCGGCGAGCGCATCGCGCTCATCGGCCCGAACGGAACCGGCAAGACGAGTTTTCTGAAGCTCGTTCTCGGTGAAGAGGAACCGACAAAGGGACGGGTCTATCTCGGTCCCTCGGTGAAATCCGCATATCTGCCGCAGCATGTCCGCTTTGACGATCCGTCGGCCAGCGCTCTCGACACCGTGATGGCCTCCCTGCGCTGCACGGCACAGGAAGCGCGTGACCGGCTGGGCGCTTTCCGTTTTTCCGGCGAAGATGTTTTCCGCCCCGTCGGCGCTCTCTCCGGCGGCGAGCAGAGCCGTCTGCGGCTGTGTATTCTTATGCGTGATGAGATCAACCTCCTCATCCTCGACGAGCCCACCAACCATCTCGACCTTGCCAGCCGTGAGTGGATCGAATCCGCCCTCGAAGGCTATGGTGAGGCCATTCTCTTCGTCTCTCACGACCGCTGGTTTATCGAAAAATTTGCCACCCGCATCTGGGAACTGCGCGATGGCCGAATCGAGGATTTTCGCGGCACATTTTCGGAATACCGTGAATGGCGCGCCCGGCAGACCACACTCACGCAGGCAGAAAAAAAGGAAGTTCGGCGGCGCGAACCGAAAAAGACACGCGCACCGTCCCGGGAAAAACTCCTGGCCCGTGCAGAACGTGAGGTCGAAAAGGCCGAAGCCGTTCTTGCCGAACTGGATGCCGAAATGGAGAAATGCGCCACGGATTATGAACGGCTCATGGAACTTCAGCCGCAGCGTGACGCAGCTGCCGAAGCGCTGGATGCGGCCTATGCCCGTTGGGAAGAACTGGAGGAACAGGAATCCTGACGGCAAAGAAAGGAACTGACTATGGCAACGGAATTCACCCGCCGCATATATGAAGAGACCTCAAAGATCCCGTGCGGATGTGTGGCAAGCTACGGTATGATCGCTCTGCTCGCCGGCAATCCGCGCGGGGCCCGGGCCGTGGGTTTTGCTCTGCACCGGAACCCCCGCCCCGGAGAGATTCCCTGTCATCGGGTGGTTTTCCGGGACGGCTCTCTCTGCAGCGGTTTCGCTTTCGGCGGCCCGGACGTTCAGCGTGCGCTGCTGGAGAAGGAAAACGTACCTTTTCTCCCCGACGGCCGGGTCGATATGAAACGCTGCGCCTGGTACGGCGGCACGCGGGGCTCTCCTGCCCCCTGAGCCCTCCGACTTCGAAAAAACTCACCGGTTTTCTTTCTTCGACGCCCTTCGGGGCGTCGTTTTTCGTTGACTTCACCCAAGTAACGTGATAAAATGACGCCAATATTTGCAAGATTATTCTTCAAATATTGGTACGTGATGCAAGATCGCGGCCAATCTTATTTTATGACCCGACACGGGTCATACAGAAGGAGTCTTTCGAATGGAGCGCTATTACCAACCCGAAATCGAAACAGCCAGCCGGGAACAAATCCGCGCCTGGCAGGACGAACGTCTGGTCAAGCAGGTTCGGCATGTATGGGACAATGTCCCCTATTATCGCCGCAAGATGGAGGCCAAAGGCCTGACCCCGGACGACATCCGTTCCGTCGACGATCTGCACAAGCTGCCTTTCACCACTAAGGACGACCTCCGCAAAGGCTATCCCTATGGTCTGCTGGCCAAGCCGCTCGCCGATTGCGTACGTATCCAGTCCACCTCCGGCACCACCGGAAAGCGCGTAGTCGCTTTTTATACTCAGCACGACATAGACCTGTGGGAAGACTGCTGCGCCCGCGCCATCACCGCCGTCGGCGGCACGCGTGAGGATGTCTGTCAGGTATCCTACGGCTACGGCCTGTTTACCGGCGGCCCCGGCCTTAACGGCGGTTCCCATAAGGTCGGCTGCCTCACCGTCCCCACTTCCTCGGGCAACACCGAGCGGCAGATCATGTTTATTCAGGACCTGAATGCCACCATTCTCTGCTGCACGCCGTCCTATGCCTCCTATCTGGCCGAGAGCATGAAGGAAATGGGCCTTACGCCCGATCAGATCCCTCTGAAAGCCGGTATCTTCGGCGCGGAAGCCTGGAGCGAGGAAATGCGCCATGACATCGAGACTTCTCTCGGCATCAAGGCCTATGACATCTACGGTCTGACCGAACTGTCCGGCCCGGGCGTCAGCTTCGAGTGTTCCGCGCAGTCCGGTATGCACGTCAACGAGGACCACTTCATCCCCGAGATCATCGATCCCGAGACCGGAGAAGTTCTCCCCGCGGGAAGCAAGGGTGAACTGGTGTTCACCTCCATTACGAAAGAAGCCTTCCCCCTGCTGCGTTACCGCACGCGCGATATCTGCATGCTGAACTACGAGCCCTGCTCCTGCGGCCGTACCCATGTCAAGATGTGCAAGCCCATGGGCCGGAGCGACGACATGCTCATCATCCGCGGCGTGAACGTATTCCCGTCTCAGATCGAGACCGTACTCCTCAACCACGGTTACTCCGCGAACTACCAGATCGTTGTTGACCGCGTCAAGTCCACCGATACGCTGGATGTTCAGGTGGAAATGACCCCCGAAATGTTCACCGACAAGCTCGGCGAAATCCACCATCGTCAGAAAGAACTGGTGGAAGGCCTGCGTTCCATGCTGGGCCTCACCGCCAAAGTCACCCTGGTCGCTCCCAAGTCCATTGTCCGAAGCGAAGGCAAAGCCGTTCGCGTCATCGACAAACGTAAGATTTAAGGAAAGAGGAGGGGTTCCGTATGAGTATCAAGCAGATATCCGTCTTTTTGGAAAACACCCCCGGCGCACTCTGCGCCATGACTGGTGTGCTGGCGAATAATGACATCGATATGCGTGCTCTGTCCATGGCCGAGACCAAGGACTTCGGTATCGCCCGCATCATCGTGGACAACGTATACAAGGCCACCACCGTCCTCAAGGACGCCGGTTATGTTCATTCCGTCACATCGGTTCTGGGCGTAGCCATTCCCGACGAGCCCGGCGGGCTGAACCGCGTGCTGGAGATCCTGTCTGATGCCGGCATCAATGTGGAATATATGTATGCCTTCCTCGGCGGCAAGACCGCGGAACACGCCTACATGATCTTCCGGGTGGAAAGCGCTTCCGCCGCCAGCGCCGCGCTGACGGCCCGCGGCATTAAAACCGTGGATCGCGACGAGATCGAAAATCTGTAAACCCCGACAGGAAGTGCCCGCCGTACCGGAGGGCACTTCCTTTTCCCGGAGGATGCGGTCCGCCGCAGAACACGAAAAGCCCGCCGAACGGCGGGCTTTTCGTGTTCTGCAGGCATCTTACAGATACCCACGGAGATCGACGGCCAGAGTTTCTTCCATGCGGATCAGTTTTTTTGCGATCCCCTTGGACTGCTCATCCGCCGCCTTATACTGATTCAAATAGCGGCTGAGGGATTCTACGCCCATATTACAGCCATCGGTCATGAGTTCCGCGACAACGGAATCCGAATCTTCCACGGCAAGTTTCATGTTGGTTTTCATCCACGACATTCCCTGTGCCATGGGATTCGGCATTTTCCCGTCATCCTGATATCCGTTCAGAAGGTCCCGGATCTCCTTTTCCAGTTCCTCATGCTCTTTCTTGCTGTCCCACAGACGGCGCCGCAGCTCCTCCGAGCGGACATGATCCAGAACATCCTCGATGGACGCAACGCCCATTTTCACTCCCGCGTCACATTCCCGCAGCAGCTTGATCGTATCCTGTTCCACCATAGTGTCCCTGCACTCCTTTTTTCCCGGTGGTTTAGGCCCCGGTTTATTGTCCTCTTAGTATATCCGGACCCGGGGCAATTATGATTTTCAGGTCGCTTTAACGCTCTGTCAGGAACCATCCGAAACCCGGCTGGCCATTCTTCCCGCTCTTTCACAGGGCAGTGTGTCGTTGCAATTCCCCAAAAAGTACGTTATACTGGACAAAAGATCATTCTGCGCAGTATTTGCGCAGAGTCAGCCGGAGGAACGGACGCGATGCAAAACGACAGAGAGATTCTCGTGGAAAAACTGCAGGACTGGGCGGTCAGTCTGGAGGCCTTTCGGCTTCCCGCCTGGGAGGAACTTCCGGATTTCGGTCTGTATATGGATCAGGTGATCGCCATATTGAACCGCTATCTGGACGTGCTCCCCGCCGTCGATGCCTCCATCTCCGCCAGTACCATCAACAATTATGTCCGCCTGCGGGTCATGCCCGCGCCGTATAAGAAAAAATACAGCCGTATTCATCTGGCCTATCTGCTCATGATTTGTACGCTGAAACAGGGCATGGGCATAGCCGGTATCCGGCAGATCCTTCCTGCGGATCTCTCCGAGGAGAAAATGCACCGGTTTTACGACCAGTATACCCAACACCACAGCGATGTCCGTCAGCTTTTCCTCCGACAGGTCGAGGAACTTGCCCATGCGCTGCTCGGAACCGATATGGATAATGACACGGTTCTCGCCTCTCTTGCCGCTTCGGCCGCTGTCACCGCCGGTCTGGCCCAGACACTTGCGGAAGGCCTTGTGTCTTCCCTGCCGGACTGATTCCGCTCGTATCTCTTGATTTTTCTTATGGCATAAAAAAGGCCCCTCCACTTAGGCGGAGGGGCTTTTCATTAGATTCCAAAGTATCATCGGTGCGGAAAGGCCGGAGGCCTTTCCTGCCCGCAGGTTTTATCTCTCGTCCATCGGGATGTACGGGACGCTTCGCACCGCGGCACGGTATGCCGGACGCATGATCTTTCCTCCCGTCATAACTTCCTCGATCCTGTGCGCACACCAGCCGGCGATACGCGCGGTCGCAAACAGCGGCGTATACATTTCCTGCGGGATGCCCAGCATCCGGTAGATCAGACCGGAGTACATATCGACATTGGCGCACATCGGCGTCGACTGATGCTTCTTCTCCATAAGAAGCGGAATGCCGATCGTCTCGACCCGCTCCATCAGTTCGAGCTCGGCCAGAGCGCCCTTCTGCTCCGCGACCTCGCGCGCACACTGCTTCAGCAGCGTCGTACGCGGATCCGACAGCGTGTAGACGGCATGACCCAGACCGTAGATCTTGCCCGAACCGTCGCCTGCTGTGCCGTCGATCAGCCGGCTCAGATAATCCTTGAGCTGACCGTCGTCATTCGGATCGGATACATTCGCCTTGATGTACTCGTACATCTCCATGACCTTTGCGTTCGCGCCGCCGTGCAGAGGGCCCTTCAGAGAGCCGACGGCACCCGCGATGGCACTGTAGGTATCCGTGCCGGTACTGGACATGGCACGGCATACGAAGGCAGAGTTGTTGCCGCCGCCGTGTTCCGCGTGGATAACCAGCATGGTATCCAGCAGCTTCGCCTCATCATCCGTGTACTGTTTGTTGCTGCGGACCACACGCAGGAAGTTCTCCGAAAGAGACAGATTCTCCTTCGAGCGATGGATGTGCAGAGACTTTCCGTCAAAATAATGCCGCTTGATCGCATAACTGTTTGCCACGATGATCGGGAACCGACCGATCAGTTCGATCGAGATGCGGAGCATGTTCTCCAGCGAATTGTCATCCGCCATCGGGTCATAGGCATACAGCGAAAGGATGCTGCTCGCCAGCTTGTTCATAATGTTCCGGCTCGGGGCGCGCATCAAAACATCTTCCGTGAAGTTTTCCGGCAGCTCACGCGCTTTCGCCAGTGCGCCGCAGAAATCATTCAGCTGCTGCTTGTTGGGCAGGCTGCCCATCAGAAGCAGATAGCAGACTTCTTCATAGCCGAATCTGTCCGCCTCACGGTTTGCCTTTACGATATCCGCTACATCGATGCCGCGGAAAAACAGCTGGCCTTCCATCGGCATACGGGCACCGTCTTCTATGTAATAACCACGGACGCTTCCGATTCGGGTAACACCCGCCAGAACGCCGGTTCCATCTTCATTTCTCAGGCCGTATTTTACGCCCTGTCCAGCTTCGCCGCTGCGGTCAATTGTATAGGCTTCTCGAACCTGCTCGGTCACTTCCGCTGCATAGCTGTTTTTTTCGAAATTATCTCTGTTCATTATTCGGCCCTCCCATTTTTCAAACTATGTTGCCTATTGTACGCATAGCGCGCCATTTTTGCAAGTTATTTTTTTAAGTTTGCAAATTCAGACAATTATCCCATCGTTTATCCGGTTATGTTACGACATTTTTGCAAATATTTATCTTTGTCCCTGCATTTTTCTTGATTAATTCCAATGAACTGTTATAATGGTATCCGTAGGCAAGTCTGTCATGCCGCAGGGCGGAAGAATCGTCTTGCGGATTTGGGCAGTTTGTTTTATTATTGTATCCAAAGAGACAATTCCGGTCGGGCCGCTGCCTGACCGATACACAGGAGGCGGAAATGATTAAACTTTACGACGGCGGCGTATACTGGCGCCACGGCGCTCCGGAAAAAGCGTCCGCCCCGGACAAGGCTGCCCGGGAAAAAACCATGGCGTATTCCATTCTTCGTGAACATGACGGCTCCGGCGGTGCGTCTCACCTGCGCATCCGTTTCGACAGCCTTATTTCCCACGATATCACCTATGTGGGAATCATCCAGACCGCCAAGGCCAGCGGCCTGACCAAGTTCCCCCTGCCCTATGCTCTCACGAATTGCCATAACAGTCTGTGCGCCGTCGGCGGTACCATCAACGAAGACGACCATGTCTTCGGTCTTTCCGCCGCCCGCAGATACGGCGGCATCTATGTTCCCGCCAACCTTGCGGTCATCCATCAGTACGCGCGCGAAGCTCTGGCCGGCTGCGGCCGCATGATCCTCGGTTCCGACAGCCATACCCGCTACGGTCCTCTCGGCACCCTCGGTGTCGGTGAAGGCGGTCCCGAACTCGTAAAGCAGCTTCTGGAAGACACCTATGATATCTCCGCACCCGAAGTCGTCCTTGTATACCTGAGCGGCACCCCCGCCCGCGGCGTCGGTCCGCAGGACGTTGCCATCGCTCTCTGCGGCGCCGTTTACAAGAACAGCTTCGTCAAGAACCGGATCCTGGAATTTGCCGGCCCCGGTGTTGCGAATCTCCCCATGGACTTCCGTTTCGGCATCGATGTCATGACCACCGAGACCGCCTGCCTCAGCTCCATCTGGTCCACAGACGGCCGCGTGGAGGAATATCTCGCAGTCCACGGCCGTCCCGAAGCCTACCGCAGCCTTGAACCCACGGAAGGCTGTTACTATGACCGTCTGGTCGAGATCGATCTTTCGACCATCGAGCCCATGGCGGCTATGCCCTTCCACCCCTCCGAAGCCATCACGCTCCGCGAACTCATTGCCAACCCCGGCGACATCCTCCGCGAAGCGGAACTCCGTGCCGAGGCGCAGTTCGGCGATAAAGTCTCCCTGCATCTCACGGACAAAGTCATCGACGGCAAACTCCACATCGATCAGGGTTCCATCGCCGGCTGCTCCGGCGGTATGTACGACAACATTGCGGAAGCCGCCGCCATTCTGGACGGTCACGGTATCGGAGACGGTTACTTCTCCCTCTCCATTTATCCGCCCAGCATTCCCGTCCAGCTCGAGCTGGCGCGGCGCGGCGTAGAGGCCACTCTGCTGCAGAACGGCGCATTGTTCAAGCCCTGCTTCTGCGGTCCCTGCTTCGGCGCCGGCGATGTACCGAACAACAACGGCCTGTCCATCCGCCACACCACCCGCAACTTCCCGAACCGTGAAGGTTCCAAGCCCGGCGAAGGCCAGCTCGCCGCTGTCATGCTCATGGACGCACGCAGCATCGCCGCCACCGCCCGGAACCACGGCGTCCTCACCGCCGCCACGGATATCGATTACACCGCGCCCGTTTCGCCTCCTCCCGCTTTTGACAAGAAGGTCTACGAGCGCCGCGTTTACAACGGCTGGGAGAATCCCATGCCCGAAGAAGAACTGCGCTTCGGCCCGAATATCGCGCCCTGGCCCGATATTCCGCAGCTCGCCGACGATCTGCTCCTCGAGCTGACCGCCGTCATCCACGATGAGGTCACGACCACGGACGAGCTCATCCCCTCCGGTGAGACCTCCAGTTTCCGTTCCAACCCGATCCGTCTGGCTGAGTTCGCGCTCTCCCGCCGCGAGCCGGAATATGTCGGCCGCTGCAAGGCCGTCCAGGCTCTGGAAGCCGACCGTGCCGCCGGAAAGTCCGTTCCCGCTCTGGAAGAACTGCTCCGCCGCGCCGGTGTGGATCCCGCACGCCTCGCGAACACCAGTTTCAACTCCACCATTTTCGCCCGTAAGCCCGGCGACGGCTCCGCCCGTGAACAGGCGGCCTCCTGCCAGCGCGTGCTCGGCGGCGGTGCCAACCTCTGCTATGATTTCGCCACCAAGCGTTATCGTTCCAACTGCATCAACTGGGGCATGATGCCCTTCACCATCGATCCGGATATCTCCTTCGATTACGCCCCCGGTGACTACATCTATGTTCCGGATGTACGCCGTCTGGTGCAGGAAGGGGCCGAGGATTTCCCGGCTGTTGTCCTTGCTGCGGACGGTTCCGTTACCCCGCTGACGCTCCATACAGGGCTCCTCACCGATGAGGATCGTCAGATCCTTCTGGAAGGCTGCCTGATGAATCTTTATGCTGCAAGGAGGAAATAACATGGCTAAAATCCCCATGAACAAAATCGTCGAGATGGACGGCGATGAAATGGCCCGTGTGCTCTGGAGTATGGTCAAGCAGGAACTGCTGGAACCCTACGTTGAGCTGAACACCGAATACTATGACCTTGCGATGAAAGCCCGTGACGACGCCGACGACCAGAACACCGTGGCTGCCGGCGAAGCCATCAAGAAATACCATGTAGGCGTTAAGTGTGCCACCATCACGGCAAACCGCCAGCGCGTCGAAGAATTTGACCTCAAAAAGATGTGGCCCAGCCCCAACGGCACCATCCGCGGCATTCTGGACGGCACCGTATTCCGTACCCCCATCCTCACTTCGCGCGTAAAGCCCTATATCCCCACTTGGGTGAAGCCTATCACCATTGCGCGTCATGCCTACGGCGACGTCTATCAGGCTGTCGAATACCGCATTGAGGAACCCGGACGTGCAGAGCTGGTCTTTACCCCCGCCAACGGCGGAGAGCCCATGCGTACCACTGTGTATGAATTCAAGGGCCCCGGCATCCTGCAGTCCATGCATAACCGGGATGACTCCATCCTCTCCTTTGCGCGCTCCTGCTTCGAGTTCGCTCTGTCCGTCAAGCGGGACCTCTGGTTCTCTGCCAAAGATACCATCTCCAAGCAGTATGACCAGAACTTCAAGCTCCTGTTCCAGAATGTCTATGACGAAGAATATGCGGCACGCTTCGAAGAAGCGGGTATCCAATACTTCTATGCCCTTATCGACGATGCCGCCGCCCGTATCCTCCGCAGCGAAGGCGGCCTTGTCTGGGCGCTCAAGAATTACGACGGCGACGTTATGAGCGACCTCGTTTCCACCGCTTTCGGTTCTTTGGGTATGATGACGAGCTGTCTGGTCAGCCCGGACGGCAACTTCGAATACGAAGCCGCCCACGGCACCATTACCCGCCACTACCGTCTGTATCAGCAGGGAAAGAGCACGTCCACGAACCCTGTGGCCATTCTGTTTGCCTGGACCGGTGCTCTCCGCAAACGCGGTGAACTCGACGGCAACGCTCCTCTCTGCGAGTTCGCGGATCGTCTCGAGCGTGCCACCCTGGATACCATTGAAGCCGGCATCATGACCCGTGACCTTTCCTCCATCTGCCCCGACCCGGACGTCACCACGGTGGATACTCTTCCCTTCCTGCGCGCCGTTCGTGAGCGTCTGGAGAATGCGTGAGTGACTCCATGAAAGTAATACTCTTTGATCTGGACGGAACCCTTCTGCCCATGGATCAGAATGTGTTTACTTCGACATATTTCAAACTGCTGACAGCTCGTATGGCGCCGCATGGGTTTGACCCCAAAGCCCTGATCGACAGCATTTGGGCCGGCACGGCTGCCATGATGAAGAATGACGGGCATCAGAGCAACGAGGATGCTTTCTGGGAAAAATTCACCGAACTTAACGGACCGGATTCCATCCGTGCCAAGCCGTATCTGGAGGAATTCTACGCCAACGAGTTTAATCAGGCCAAGGATTTCTGTGGGTATAATCCGCTGGCGGCCGAAACAGTCCGCATGGCAAAGGCCGCCGGAAAAACCGTCGTGCTCGCCACGAACCCCATTTTCCCCGCCTGTGCCACGATAAATCGTATCCGCTGGACCGGCCTTTCCCCGGAGGATTTCCTGTTCTATACGAGCTATGAGGATTGCAGCTACTGCAAACCCCATCCGCAGTATTTTGCCGATGTCCTCGATCGCATCGGATGCAGTCCCGAGGACTGCCTCATGGTCGGCAACGATGCCGTGGAGGACACTGCCGCGGAAAAGCTCGGTATAAAGGTCTTTCTCGTCACCGACTGTCTGCTGCATCATGAGGGGCTGGATCTTTCCCGCTTCCCGCAGGGCGGTTTCCGTGAACTGCAGGAATACCTCCTGAAAAACTGAGGGGAAAGCCACTCCCCATCGCGGATAGCCCTCCAGCTTATCCGGGAAACCATACCATTATAAAACGCCCCCGCGGGGGCGTTTTCTCTTACGAGGACATGTCATGCAGATCCATTGTGTTGACATCCGAATATTGCCGGCGGATCTTTCCGGGGCGGAAGCTCTGCTCACCCCGGAACGCCGGGCGCAAATGGACCGTTTCCGCCGCCCGGAGGATCGTCTGCGTGCGCTGGCAGGCGGTCTGCTGCTTCGCGCGGTACTGGGCAGCGAAGCGGCAGCTTCCGTTCGCACGGGAGAGTATGGAAAGCCCTTTCTGACAGAAGGTC
>JAUMXS010000121.1 GCA_030528965.1 Eubacteriales bacterium | reverse complement strand
GCGCAACCGGTATATGGTCGACAAATCCGATATCCTGATCGCCGCGTTCAACGGTCAATCCGGCGGCACGCTGAGCACGATTCGCTATGCGCTTTCCCGCAAGCGGGAAATCATCGAGCTGCCCATCCCCGGTCCGGTCTCTCCGAAACCACATAAAGATTGATCACAGGTCCTTATTTTCCGGTCATCCCATCCCCGTAATATGCCACCAGAAGATCCACGCAGGCACCGTAGGACCGCATGCCGCGCTCCTCGCCGTAACTCTGCAGAAAGCCCGTATAGACAGCTTCCGAAGCCTCAGCGGCTTTCGTTTCATACTGTTCCCAATAGGCATTGTTCGCCTGAAGATCCGCCTGTACGGCATCATTCAGTGTCAGATAGACCGCCAGCCATCGGTCATAATCAGCCTCATACAGCGCATTTCCCAGGTGGATATACGCCAGCAAAGCCGTCGAATATATGTATTCCGTATCATTCGAGGACATGCCGGCCAGCACAGCAACAAAATTCGCTTCGTCCTCCCCGGAAACTCCGCGCTGATGTGCCAGTTCATGCGCAACAGTCGCCGGAAGCAGACACAAAGGCGCGTCCATGTTCAAATTGGCTTCGCCCGTGAAGGGAAAGAAAAAGCCCGTAAAATTGATCCAGCTCATAAAGCGGGAAAACGCCATGGGTTTGGCCCGCAGCGCCGGGCCGTCCAGTTCCGGATACTCCGCCACAGCTGCCGTATAAAGCGTCGCGGAGCGGTCCAGCAGAGAATCCGTGTCACAGGTAAAGACACCCGCGTCATCCCGCATGACCTGCCCGGAATAGTCATTGGCATGATCCGCAAACAGCTTCGTCACAGTCTCCAGTTCCTCCACAGCGACCGGACGAGTCTCCAGTCCGATCTTCTCGGCAAAGCTGTCCGAATAATAGTACACGCCCCAGAGCAGGCAGTAACCCCCGTACAGCACCGCGCCGCACGTCAGCAGGCTGACGATGCTCCGATACACGAACTGCCAACCCGCTTTTTTTCGGAGGAATCGAATGCCGCAGATCGTCAGCTCAGCGAGCACGGCAAGAATGACTACCGCATAAAAAAGCTCCGCCGCCGACCACGGGATCACGTTGCAAATACGTCCCAGCAAACGATGATACGGACGAACAAAGCCCTCGGAGACCGCATTCATCAGCACACGGTTATCCCGGAGCAGGAAAAAAAGACCTGTAATGGCAGAACCTGCCAACAGCATAATATGCCGAACCGGGCAAAGTCCAAAGACTTTGCCCGGTTTTATTTTCCTTTTGCCGTCACAGTCATCCGCAGGGATAATTGCGGCTTTACGGAAAAGCGGTTTCATCATGAATTATACAGCAGCCTTGGCTTTCTCGCACAGAGCGGTAAAAGCAGCGGGATCGTGAATCGCAGTCTCAGAGAGCATCTTGCGGTTCATTTCGATGCCGGCAAGCTTGAGGCCATGCATGAAAGTGGAGTAATTCATGCCGTTCTGCTTGCAGCCGGCGCTGATGCGGGTGATCCACAGGCGACGGAAATCACGTTTCTTGGCCTTACGACCGACATAGGCGTAGCGGCCGGACTTCATGACCTGCTCTTTGGCCATCTTGAAGTGACGGGACTTGGAGCCCCAGTAGCCCTTTGCAAGGCCGAGAACTTTATTTCTTCTCTTGCGCGTCATCATTGCGCCTTTGACTCTAGCCATTATTCAACCCTCCTTATTTGTACGGGATCATGCGCTTGATCGCACTCTCGTTGGTGACATCGGCATAAGCCGCCTGACGGAGGCCTCTCTTACGCTTGGTGGTTTTTCCGTGACCGTTCAGAAGGTGGGATTTAAAGGCGTGCGCGCGCTTAACCTTACCGGTTTTCGTGAGCTTAAATCTTTTTTTCGCGCCGCTATGAGACTTAAGTTTCGGCATTTCGCTTTTCTCCTTTATCGTGTTGGTACTTTGTTATTTGGTCGGCTTACCGGACGAGGACTTGGGGGAGAGGAACATGGACATGTTCCGACCCTCGAGCTTGGGATTCTTATCCATGCTGGCAACATCCGTGCACTGTTCGGCAAAGGATTTCAGCAGTTCCTCACCCAGATTGGTGTGCGCCATCTCACGGCCGCGAAAACGCACTGTGACCTTCAGACGATCGCCATCCTGGAGAAACTTCTTACCATTGCGCAGCTTGACGTTGAAATCGTTGAGCCCGATACCGGGGGACATGCGGATTTCCTTGACTTCAATGACGCGCTGATTCTTTCTGGCTTCCTTTTCCCGCTTGGCCTGTTCGAAACGGAACTTTCCGTAATCCATAAGCTTACAGACCGGCGGATTTGAGCCCGGAACGATCTTGACCAGATCAAGCTCCTTTTCAATGGCCAATTGCATAGCCTGTGCAGCGGAGAAAACGCCTAACTGCTCGCCTTCTTCATTGATAAGACGAACTTCTTTATCACGGATCTCCTCATTGATCTGATGCGCCACGTTTGCGATAGGAAAACACCTCCCAAAAAATCTCCCCGCCGGAGAAACACCCCCGGCACGCTTTCCAAAAAACAAAAAACGGATACGTGTCCGTATCCGCCAAAAACGCCCGCCCTTCGGGCGGTAAAAGCTTTGGATTGACCTGAGCGCGCTTCATGCGGCCAGGTGAGGACGGATACAGCCATCCTGCTTTATTGTAAAAAGCTTATTTACTTTACCATTCCTTTTCCGGTTTGTCAAGTATTTTCTCTTGCCGTTTATTGTATATCTGCAAAGTAAACACCATCTGCGAGGCGAATCCGTCAAACGAAACACAGCCGCACGGGATCCCGCACGGCTGTGTGAATCATCCGGAACACGTAAATCGCTTTACTTGCCGGTATTAAAAATCTTGAAAATGCTGTCAAACGGATCCTCATCCGTGGAAGCAGAGGGTTTGGAGACCAGATTTCCCAGAGGGGCCTGAGCAGCAGCCTGACGGGCGGCATCGGTGTACAGCTGGGAGGCTTCTTCACCGGCCTTCGTCTGTTCTTTGGAGGGATCATCCGTACCATTTTCAAAACCGGTAGCAATGACCGTTACGCGGATCTCATCATCCAGGCTGTCATCAAAGGTGGCACCGAAGATAATGTTGGCATCGGGATGAGCCGCTTCCTGAACCAGGTTTGCAGCAGCTTCAACATCTTCCAGGCCCATGTCAGCCGAACCGGTGATGTTGATAAGCACACCGTGCGCACCGTTGATGGAGGTCTCCATCAGGGGGCTCGCCACAGCGGCGCGGGCCGCATCTTCTGCCTTGCCCTTACCGGCAGCCTTGCCTACGCCCATATGAGCATAGCCGGCGTCCTTCATGATCGTGGTGACGTCCGCAAAGTCCAGATTGATGAATCCGGTATTCTTAATGAGGTCGGAGATGCTGGTGACGGCCTGACGCAGGACATCATCCGCAATTTCAAACGCATTGGCGAAAGTGACCTTCTGATCGGTGGCATA
>JAUMXS010000120.1 GCA_030528965.1 Eubacteriales bacterium | reverse complement strand
TCCGCAGCCGCAGAGAAGAAGCGAAAGGATCAGAACAAGCGAAAGAACTCCTGAAAAACGGCGTTTTTTCATTGTCATAGTATTATACCTCATAATATGGAGAATTCTGTTTTTATAATACCGCATTCCCGTGCGGCTGTCAATTAAAGCCGTATGCGGGCGGAGAAGTACGAATAAGGAGGAAGAAAATGCAGAAGACGGAGTTTTATGAAACTGTATACGCAGAAGTACGGGCGGCTCTGGAAGAACTGCTGGATGCAGCAAAACCGGAACCCAGAGAACTGATTGTCGTCGGCTGTTCTTCCAGCGAAATTCTGGGGGAATGTATTGGGAAAGGTTCCAGTCCGGAAGTCGGTGCGGTCGCGGCACAAAGCGTGCTGGATGTGCTGAGAGAGCGCGGCTTGTCGTTGGCGGCACAGTGCTGCGAGCATCTGAACCGTGCCCTTATAATGGAAAAAGCGGACGCGCGGCGTTTGGGATATGAGATCGTCTGCGTGCGGCCGAGACCGAAGGCCGGAGGCAGTTTCGCTACGGCGGTTTATGATCAGATGCAGGAACCGGTGGCAGTGGAACATGTCCGCGCAGCAGCGGGACTCGATATCGGACAGACTCTGATCGGTATGCATCTGCGTGATGTGGCCGTTCCGGTGCGTCTCAAGAATAATCGCGCGGGACAGGCCTGCCTTACGGCAGCCCGTACCCGGCCCAAACTGATCGGCGGCATTCGCGCGGAATATCCGGACTGAGGCCGAGCGTAACAGAATATGAAAAGGGAGCTGCTGCAGACATTATGCTCTGCGGCAGCTCCCTTTGTTTCAGATCATTACCCGGGCAAGATCCTCGAGGGTATCGATATCATGCAATTCCCGCTCCTCCAGCGCTTCGACCGCTCTGACCGGTTCGGGGTTCTGCTCGATCACATACCGTCCGCTCTTTCCCGCCGGAAGGCTTCGGAGCTCATCCAGCAGAGCGGCAGGGAAAAGGACCGGATTTCCCATTCGGCCCTGCCATGAGAGACGCACAATGCGCGAAGGATCATGCGCAAATTCCTCCGCCATGGCCTGTATGCTCTCCGGACGCAGGAAGGGCATGTCACAGACACAGAACATGACGCCGTCCGCGGCGATGGAGAGAGCCTCAATGCCGAGGCGGATCGTGATCGCGGGATCGTTGGTGGTATCCCGGTTCATGACGGCGCGGAAACTGTGTTCTTCGGCAAGTTGTGCGACCCCGGGATCCCGGGTCACGACAACGGTTTCCTCAAAGAATCCCGGAGGCAGAGACTCAAAGGCGTGAACGCAGAGGGGTTTGCCGTTCACGGGGAATGTCAGCTTGTCTCTTCCGAAACGGGTGGAGTGCCCGGAAGCCAGAAAGATACAAGCGAGCTTCAAAGCAGTATCCTTTCCCATGAGAGGTTTACATAACATCCTTCAAAGCTTCCTCCAGCAAAGTCATGTCGGGAGGCAGATGAATGGGTTCGCCGGCGGCACGAATGCCGTTGGCGGTGTCTTTCAGGCCGTTGCCGGTGACGATCACGGCGACGGAAGCATTGTCGGGGAGAAGTGCGTTCTGTGAAGCTTTGACGAGACCGGCGAGGGCCGTGACACCGGCCGGTTCGCCGAAAACGCCGCAGGTACGTCCCAGCAGACGCATGGCATCGAGGATCTCGTCATCGGTAACTTCAATAGTGAGACCGTGGGAATTCTGAATGGCACGAATAGCCTTATCCGGGTTGCGGGGTACACCGACGGCGATGGAGTCGGCGATGGTGTCTTCGGGCATAGGCTCCCACGGGGCTCCGCTGCGGGCTGCACGGTTGATCGGATAGCAGCCGGCGGCTTGTACGCTGAGAAGTCGGGGGAGACGATCGATAAGTCCGGCGGCATGGAGGTCCTGGAATCCCTTCCATACACCGGCGATGGTGCAGCCGTCACCGACGGATACGGCCACATAATCCGGGACATTCCAGCCCAGCTGCTCCGCGATCTCAAAGGAAACGGTCTTTTTCCCCTCCATGAGATAGGGATTGATGGCGGCGTTGCGGTTATACCAGCCGTAACGGTCGATGGCCTCCGCGGAGAGACGGAAAGCGTCCTCATAACTGCCTTCGACGGAAATAACGGTGGCGCCGAAGATGCGCAGCTGTGCAACTTTACCGATGGGGGCGCGGGACGGAACAAAAATAAAGGTACGCATACCGGCTGCGGCGGCGTTGCCGGCCAGACTGGAAGCAGCGTTGCCGGTGCTGGAACAGGCGATCGTATCGGCTCCGGCCTCCATCGCCTTGGCGACGGCCAGTGAAGAAGCGCGGTCCTTGAGACTGGCAGTGGGATTCAGTCCGTCGTCTTTGATCCAGAGACGGCTGATGCTCAGCTGGGATGCCAGACGCGGCGCTTCATAGAGCGGGGAAGCACCGACGCGCAGGGGAGGGGCGGGAGTGGATTCTTCCACGGGGAGAAAAGCGCGGTAGCGCCACATGCCGATTTCATCGCAGCGGGCATAATACTCCCGGCTGACGTGAGAACGGATATATTCGTAATCATAGCAGATATCAAGAATGCCGCCGCATTCACAGACGGTGGTGTCGGGCGTGGCGGGGTATTCCCGGCCGCAGCGGACACATTTGGCACAGAGGACGTTTTTCACGGGTGACCATCCTTTCGGAGAATGTTGTTGACACAGGGCGAAAAAGGCGGTAGCATATCCATCGGTGTTTTACCGCTTACACTGAGATGTATCCGCGCGGTTTTCCGTGCGGAACTTTTCTATACATACACCATAAATGTACCATTTTTCCGTCAGGAGGTCAACGAGGTGTTTGATTGGATACCGTTTTTGACATACATATTTGTCATGGGCATCACGCCCGGCCCGAATAATATTGTTTCCATGTCGAACGGAAGCCGTGTGGGCTTCAGACGCGGGTTCTACTACAATATCGGATTGTTTGTTGCACAGGTGGGACTGCTGGGTGTCTGTGCGGTATTCTGCAGCCTGCTTTCGGCCTATGTGCCGGTCGTGGAAAAGCCGCTGCGCGTTGTAGGAGCGGCATATCTGTTATGGCTTGCGTGGAAGCTGTTCCGCTCTCACGGTGATCTGGGCGAGAGTGCCGAAAAGGCGGTTACACCGAAGGCGTTGTTTATTCGGGGCATCGTACTGCAGTTTGTAAATCCCAAACTGTATATCTACGCTCTGGTTTCCATGGAACTTTATGTACTGCCGGCCTGTGAGGGGCGGCCGCTGCTGCTCCTGCCTTTTGTCGTGCTGCTTGCGGCAGACAGCTTTGTCTGCACAATTTGCTGGCTTGGGTTCGGGACCCTGCTGCGCCGTCTGTTCTCGAATTATGCGCGCGTAGTGAACACGGTGATGGCGGCACTTTTGGTGTATTGCGCGGTATCTTTGTTCTTATAAGATTTCAGCGATTCAGAAAATACACGCCGAGGTTTAAGTAAGCTGCGAAAAGCAGCCAGAGAAGATAGGGGAGATTCAGGAGCGCGGCA
>JAUMXS010000023.1:7699-14665 GCA_030528965.1 Eubacteriales bacterium | reverse complement strand
AATCCCATAAGCAAATCTGTTTAAGATTTATTTTTCAGGAGCGAGTGGGAATAATGAAATTTTAAGAAAAACACCTAAAATAGTTCCGAAAAGGCACAAAAAGCCTGTAAATCAAGCGATTTACGGGCTTTTTTGTTATATTTTTTTGCTACGCAAATTTGTGCGTAGCAAAATCGTAGCAATAATAATTTGTCCTTTCCCCGAAGTGCACAATACCCGGAAAATATCCGCAAAATACGCCGCTCGCGGGAAAAATCCTGCGGGCAGAGCTTTTTGTTTTAGTGTTGACTTAATAGGAGCCTGGCGATATAATTAAGCCGTTACTAAAACAAAGGAGCGGCGATATGGAACTGGATCGTATGCTGAAAGCGTTGGGTGAGCCCATGCGTTTGAAAATATTCCTGGCCCTTTTGGAGAGAAAGCATTGTGTGCGTTCTCTGTCAAAGAAGTTTGGCATCTCTGAGTCTGCTATTTCTCAGCACATGAAAGTGATGAAAGACGCCGGTTTGGTTTATGGCGAGAAATTCGGCTATCATACGCATTATCTGCCTTTACAGGATGCCGTTGATTTTCTCTCGGAACAATTCGAAATGATGCAGACGGCTTCACGAAACCTTGACCGTGATATGACCGTTTGTCAGTGTGAATACCGGAGGGAAGGTGATCGGGAATGAATATTTTGCTTGACTTGTTTCTGACATTTGCGAAAATCGGGCTGTTCACCTTTGGCGGCGGTTATGCCATGATCGCCATGATCGAAAACAACTGCGTGGAGCGCAAGCGGTGGATCACGCACGATGAAATGATGAATGTGACCGTCATTGCTGAATCGACTCCCGGTCCTATCGCCATTAACTGCGCCACATTTACCGGATATAAGAAGGCGGGTTTTGCCGGCGCATTGGCAGCAACATTGGGCATGATCGTTCCGTCTTTTGCTGTTATCTATCTGATCTCTATGTTTTTGGATAACTTCCTTGAACTGACCATTGTTGCCAATGCATTCAAGGGGATCAAAATCGCTGTTGGTATTCTGATATTGGATGCAGCCATCACCATGATCAAAAAGATGCACAAAAAGAAACTGCCAAGAACGATCATGGCCTGTTCCTGCGTGGTCATGCTCTGTATCAATCTCTTCGCATGGAATTTCTCGTCCATCAGTCTGATGCTGATCGCAGCTGCTGTGAGCCTGACGATCTTTCTGCTGACCGGTGCGCCCGGTCAGAAAGGCGGTGCGAATCAATGATTTATCTTGAGTTGTTTCTTGGGTTTTTGAAAGTCGGCTGTTTTGCCTTTGGCGGAGCTTACGGTGCCATTCCGCTGATCCGGGATGTGGTAATGTCCTATGGCTGGCTCAGTGATGAAATGCTGACCTATATGATCGCCGTCAGCGAGAGCACACCGGGCCCGATCATGGTAAACCTTGCTACTTACATCGGCAGCAGTCAGGCGGGATTCTTTGGTGCTGCTGTCGCAACGCTTGCAGTCGTACTGCCATCCTTCCTGATCATCCTGCTGGTGACGGCACTGCTGAAAACGGCGCTGAAGAACAAATACGTTCAGGCCGTGCTCCGCGGTCTGAAGCCCTGTGTCATCGGCATTGTGCTTGCAACCGGTGTTTATATGGTCCTGGGAAACTGCTTTGGCACGGTTTCCGCGATCAAGGTAAATGTGCAGGCGATCATCATCACGGCATTTTTGGCTGCTTCGATGTTTGGATATAAGTATTTTGCGAAGAAAAAGCTGTCACCGATCCTCCTGATCGTTATCTCTGCAATAGCCGGTATGGCGGTGTACGGAATATAGGATCAAACGTTATGATCCTGTGGTTAGAATAAGCAAATTCATATGTTAAACCGTTTGTTAAATAGTACATGTTATGTTATAATTAAATAAACCATGAGGACATAATTTTCTCAGGACAAAATATATTTGACGGGAGGAATATATCATGGCAAATCGTTTTGTATCCAACGCAATTTCCTATCACGGCAAGGGCGCGATCCAGGAGATCCCCGGGCTTGTGGCGGCCAAAGGATTCAAGAAAGCTTTTATCGCGACCGACCCCGATCTGGTGAAGTATGGCGTTACCAAGAAAGTCACCGATATCCTGGACGCCAATGACATGGCCTATGAGATCTACTCCGACATCAAACCGAATCCGACCATTGAGAATGTGCAGTCCGGCGTTGCGGCTTACAAGGCATCCGGCGCCGATTACATGATCGCCGTGGGCGGCGGTTCTTCTATGGATACCGGCAAGGCCATTGGTATCATCATCAACAATCCGGAATTTGCCGATGTTCGCAGTCTGGAAGGCGTTGCTCCCACCAAAAACCGCACGGTTTATACCATCGCAGTTCCCACCACTGCCGGTACTGCTGCCGAGGCGACCATTAACTATGTCATTACCGACCTGGAGCGCAAGCGTAAATTCGTCTGTGTGGACGTAAACGATATCCCGGATATTGCCATTGTGGATCCGGACATGATGGCCTCCATGCCCAAGGGCCTTACGGCGGCAACCGGTATGGATGCTCTGACCCATGCCATTGAGGGTTATACCACCAAGGCCGCCTGGGCGCTGCCCGACTGCCTCAATCTGGAAGCCATTCGTCTCATTGGCAAGAGCCTGCGCGGTGCTGTGGCCAACGATCCCGACGGTCGTGAGGGCATGGCACTGGGCCAGTTTGTCACCGGCATGGCATTCTCCAATGTCGGTCTGGGCATTGCGCACTCTATCGCTCATACACTGGGTGCCGTTTATGACACGCCTCACGGTGTCGCCTGTGCGATGATGCTGCCCATCGTCATGGAGTTCAACGCGGATGTTACCGGTGAGAAGTATAAGGACATTGCGGAAGCTATGGGTGTCGATACCACCGGCATGGATCAGGCGGCCTACCGCAAAGCCGCGGTGGATGCTGTTCGCCAGCTGAGTATCGATGTCGGTATCCCCACCAAGCTGCCGGCGATCAAGGAAGAAGATCTGGAGTTTCTGGCACAGTCCGCGTATGCGGATGCCTGCGCTCCCGGCAATCCCAAGGCTGCTTCCATCGAAGATATGAAGGCTTTGATCCGTCAGCTGATGTGATCCGGCGGACACGAATAAAGACCTGAAATACAGAGATCCCTGCAGCGGGGAATTACCCGTCTGCTGACTGACATCCGAATAAAAAAAGACCTTACCGACATTTGCTGTCGGTAAGGTCTTTTGTTTTGCGGTTCGGAAAGGAATGGGGGGCTTTTTCGGCCCGGCGAATCGTTTGGACGTCCGCTTTCGGACTTCCGGGGAAGGTCAGGCGTTGAAAACGTATTTGTCCAGACGGTCGAAGGCTTCCTTTACACGGGAGAACGGAAGCGCCAGATTCATGCGGATATGGCTGGGACCTCTGTAGATCTTTCCGTTTGCCCAAGCTATGCCGACATCCCATCCGGCTTTGACCAGCTCGTCCTGCGTCTTTCCGTGGGCCCTGCACCACTTTTCGCAGTCGAGAAAAAGGAGATAGGTACCCTCGGGCATGGCCACCTCGACGCCCTCAAAGCGCTCCCGGATGTACCGGACGGCATACGAGAGATTTTCGGTCAGAACACACCGCAGTTCGTCGACCCATTCTTCGCCCTCGGGCTTGTATGCGCCGATGAGTGCGTGCATGGAAAGCACGTTCATGTCGTTGTAATGACAGAGGGAGGACTGCTTCGTCACGCGGTCACGGAGCAGCGGGTCATAGATGATATGATAACTGCCGATGAGTCCCGCAAGGTTAAAGGTTTTGCTGGGGGCGTACAGCGCGACGGTGCGCATTTTTGCATCCTCGCTCACGGACTGCGTGGGGATGTGCGTGTGTCCGGTCAGGATGATGTCTGACCAGATCTCATCGGATACGACATAAACGTTGTGTTTCCGGAAGAGTTCCATGGCCTTTTCGAGTTCTTCCCGTTCCCAGACACGGCCGGCGGGATTGTGCGGCGAGCAAAGGACCGCGGCGTGGATATGCTTTTCCACGATGCGTTTTTCCATATCCTCATAGTCCATGCGCCAGACCCCGTTTTCGTCCCGGACCAGAGGAGAGAAGATCAGATGATACCCGTTGTTCTCCAAAGAGCTGACGAAGCCGTTGTATACAGGACTGTGGAGCAGTACATTATCGCCTCTGGAGCAGAGTGCGTCCAGCGCGGCGACCACGCCGCCCAGCACGCCGTTTTCGTAGCCGATGCATTCGGCGGTCAGTCCGGTCACGCCGTTGCGTACGGCCTGCCAGCGAATGATGGAGTCATAGTATTCCGGAGAAGTCAGATAATAGCTGAAAATGGGGTGTTTCAGGCGTTCCGCCAATGCTTCGGTCACGGTGGGGGCCGTGGCGAAGTTCATGTCCGCCACCCACATGGGGATGGGGTCAAACCCTTCTTTCGGCAGATCCGGGGAGCAACCGGCGTGCGTGCCCAGTCCGTCTGCGGCGACGGCGTCATGCCCCCGGCGTTCGATCAGAGAAGTAAAATCATATTTCATAACATTTCACCTCTGTCCGGGGCGGTTTTTTGCCCCGGTTATCCTTTGATTCCAGATTCGGTCGCTGATTTGCTTCGGCCTCGGGAGCGCTTATTTCGTGGAAAGGGAGCGCTTTTTCCGTCCTGTCGGAAAGGCCGGAGGGAGAGTGTTCCTCCATGGGTTTGAAATAAGGTGCGGCGATGACATGGAGGCTGTATGCGCTGGAGAGGGAAACGAAACCTGTCGGTTTACAGGATCAGTATATCATACAGAGGATTGGGAAAACAATGGGTTCCGCAATAAAACAGCGGGGGGAAAACGTGCGCGGCCGAATACATTGACAAATTTCGATTTGACGGTTATACTGGACATATTGATAAACTTGAATGTGAGGGGGCGGCAGCGCATGTCGGAGCATACGGAAAACGCGAAGGTGTTCAAGGCATTCAGCGATGAAAACCGTCTGAGGATCCTGGAGCTTCTGCGGAGCGGGGAAAAATGTGCCTGCAAACTGCTGGATGATCTGCAGATCACACAGCCGACGCTTTCACATCACATGCGGCTGCTGTGCGAAGCGGGCGTGGTGAAGGGGCGCCGCGAAGGCAAGTGGGTGCACTATTCGATCGACCCGGCCGGGGCGGCGGATGCGGTGGAGCTTCTGCGGCAGCAAATGACCCTGCTGCCGTTTTGTGAAGCGGAAAAAGACGATCGATGCTGCTGCGAAGAGGAAGAATGACCTGTCTGTGTGAAGCGATGATTTGTTTCCGGGCATGCAGCATGTAATATGAGCTGAGGAGTAAGCGGCGTATGGAGTTTCTGCGAAACGGCTGGCTGTTCATACAGAATCAGGTTCTGGGCATGAAATGGCTCAGCGAGGTCATTGGAAACGGTCTCGCGGCACTGGGAATGGATCCCGGATCCCGCTGGGGCGGCAGTGTTCAGTTCTTTATCTACGATGTAATCAAGATCATGGTCCTGCTTACCTGCCTGATTTTTGTTATTTCGTATATCCAGAGTTATTTCCCGCCCGAGAGGGCAAAGCGTATTTTGGGGAGATTTCATGGACTTGGGGCCAACTGCACGGCGGCTCTTTTGGGGACGGTGACGCCCTTTTGTTCCTGCTCGTCCATCCCTTTGTTTATGGGCTTCACCGGCGCGGGCCTGCCTCTGAGCGTAACTTTTTCGTTCCTGATATCCTCTCCGATGGTGGATCTGGGCAGTCTGGTATTGCTTATGAGCATTTTCGGCTGGAAGGTCGCGGTGGCCTATGTGATGCTGGGGCTGGTGATCGCCGTTGCGGGCGGTACGGTGATCGGTCGTCTGCATATGGAGGATCAGGTAGAGGAATTTATCCGCCGGGCGAAAGCGGCGGATATTCCGCAGGAAGAACTGACGGTGAAGGATCGCGTGGAGTATGCGTGGGAACAGGTGGTTTCCACGACGAAAAAGGTTCTGCCCTATATACTGATCGGCGTCGGCATCGGGGCCTTCATTCATAACTGGATCCCGGAGGAGTTTATAGTAAAACTGCTTGGTACCGGCAATCCCCTTGGCGTTGTGATCGCCGCCGTTGCGGGCATCCCGATGTATGCGGATATTTTCGGCACGATCCCCATTGCGGAAGCACTGCTGGGCAAGGGCGCGCATCTCGGCGTCGTGCTGGCGTTCATGATGGGTGTTACGACCTTGAGCGTACCGTCGCTTATTATGCTCCGCAGGGCGGTGCGGCCGAAACTGCTGGCCGTTTTTACGGGGATCTGTTTTACGGGCATTGTTCTCGTTGGCTATTGCTTTAATGCGATCCAGCATCTGCTGGTCTGATGGAAAGGAAAAAATATGGCAAAGAAATGGTATCCGGTCATCGATATACAGACCTGTGAGGAATGCGGTGCCTGCGTAAAAAAATGCACGCACGGGGTCTACAGCAAAGAAAAAGCGCCTGTGCCGATCGTCGTGAACCCCGAGGGCTGCATCGACCATTGTCACGGCTGCGGGAATATATGTCCCACCGGGTCGATCTCCTATGTGGGGGACGACACCGGCTGGAAAGCGCCGGCGCTTATGGATTCCCCGGCGAAAACGGAGGAATGCTGCTGCTGCGGAGGAAACGAGCCCGGAGACGCGGAAAAACAACTGCGCATCGAATACCTTTATCTGGATCTGGTCACCTGTGACCGCTGCATAGGGACGGATGCGGTGCTGGATGAGGTCGTGAAGGGGCTTCGTCCGGCTCTGGAACTCGCCGGGTATGCGGTCACCTACGAAAAGCATGAGATCAAAAATGCCCGGATGGCGGAGGAATACGGTTTTCTGTCCTCGCCCACGATCCTCGTGAACGGGCAGGATATCTTCGGCCCGGTGCAGGAGTCGAACTGCGGCTGCTGCGGAGATATCGCGGGTGTGGAGGTGGACTGCCGGGTGTTCACCTATAACGGCAAAAGCTATGAGG
The DNA here is from genome assembly GCA_030528965.1 of Eubacteriales bacterium. Lineage (GTDB taxonomy): Bacteria > Bacillota > Clostridia > Oscillospirales > Oscillospiraceae > JAUMXS01. The sequence continues at coordinate 7,724 of JAUMXS010000023.1, read as the reverse complement.
TGCCGACCAAAGAGATGCTGGCGGA
>JAUMXS010000023.1:0-7689 GCA_030528965.1 Eubacteriales bacterium | reverse complement strand
TGTATGCGGCGCCTGCCTGCTGCTGCAGCGGGGAATATACTCTGCCGGAGAATCTGCGGCGCTTTTTTGAGGGCAAAGAGAAAAAAGCGGGCGGGACTTCGTCCTGCTGCTGCGGTTGTTCCTGCGGGGACTGAGCATGGAAAAACGGAGGGAATAAAAATGGGCCTGTTCGGATTCGGAAAGAAAAAAGAAGAAAAGGAAGCATCCGCCTGCTGCTGCGGAGCGGGGAATGGAACGGCGGAAGAGATCTCCTGCTGCTGCGGGACGGAGGAAACGACCGGCTGCAGAGAGAATGTGCCCCAAAGCATCAAGGTTCTGGGGGCAGGCTGCAAGAACTGTCATGCCCTGCTGGAAAGTGCGGAGGCGGCTGTTAAGGCCATGGGCCTTCCTGCGTCGGTCGAGTTTGTGACCGATATGGAAAAAATCGCAGAGTACGGCGTTATGAGATTGCCCGCACTTGTTGTCAATGAAAGAGTTGTCGCAATGGGAAAAGTGCTTTCTGTTCGTGACGTTACAAAACTGCTGGAAAAAATAGGAGGTATGTGATCATGAGAATGTTGGAAGAGTTTTGCCCGGATTTTACCAAGCTGCTGGATGAATGGGATGCTCTTTATAAGAAGCAGCGCCCGATCGACGAAAAAACATATCAATTCATTTGTTTCGCACTGTCCGTCAAGGGGCGCAGCGCCCCTTGCGTCAAAAAGCATTTTAAAGGCGCATTGGACGCCGGCGCCACCGTTGAAGAGCTGAGTTATATTCTTACGCTGACGATGCGGGAAGCTGCCGGAGCCGATGATTGCTGGACGCATGATGTTCTCGGTGATTGGAAAGAGATCCTTGCCGGAAATGTCAAATGTAGCTGCGAGAAATAAAACGGGGAACATCGCATGAACAAGGTCAAAGCAGCCTTTATCTGTGTCCATAATTCCTGCCGCAGCCAGATGGCGGAAGCGCTGGGCAAGAAACTGGCCGGCGATGTGTTTGAAAGCTGGTCTGCCGGTACGGAAACAAAACCGCAGATCAATCAGGATGCCGTTCGCCTGATGAAACAGGTGTATGGCATCGACATGGAAAGAAGCCAGTACAGCAAGCTGCTGTCTGACATCCCGCCGGTGGATATCGTGATCACCATGGGCTGCAATGTCCAATGTCCCGGGATCCCCTGTGCCCACAGGGAGGACTGGGGACTGGAGGATCCGACGGGAAAGTCCGATGAGGCCTTCCTGCAGACGATGAAAGCGATCGAGGCGAAGATCCTGGACCTGAAGAAACGTCTGATGGAAGAACCGACATTGCCGGGGAGATGAAAACGTGAAAGAACGGGTCGGGAAAATCATCACATCGACGGCCGCTGTCCTTGCGGCACTGCTGCTTGTGTTTTTGCTGGGCCGATACGGATGGAGGCTGGGCGGCTTCGGTGCCTGCGAGAGCGCCGGGATAAGCCGTGTGGAAGTGACGGACGGGCAGGTGGAACTCGAGGGCTTTTACCCCGGACTGTCCCCCAAGGGCTTTCTGGGCTATTATGCCGAGGAGGCGGACGGGACGCTGTATGTCGGGTTTAAGTTCAGCACGGTTTTTGGCATGTTTGAGACCGGCGACTTTGCTGTCACCATTCCCACAAAGGGCGAGATAGAAAATGTCGTGATCAAAACCCGGAAGAATGAATATGAGATATGGCCCGGGCCTTGATGTGTCGGCGGAACCCGAGCATGGATATGCCAACGGAATGAAAAGCGCGGACTGCGTGAGTAGTCCCCGCTTTTTACAGTCTGCCGGAAAAGCAGAGCCTTTTTCGCGAGTATGGAGGGGAAGTTTACTCGTCCAGCTTGAGGACGGCGAGGAAAGCCTCGGTCGGGATCTGGACCGTACCGAGCTGGCGCATTCTCTTTTTGCCTTCCTTCTGCTTTTCGAGCAGTTTTTTCTTACGGGTAATATCGCCGCCGTAGCACTTGGCCAGAACGTCCTTGCGCAGGGCGCGGACGGTCTCGCGGGCGATGATCTTGCCTCCGATGGCCGCCTGAATGGGGACCTCGAACAGCTGACGGGGGATGTTGTCCTGCAGCTTTTCACAGAGCTTGCGCGCACGGGCGTAGGCCTTTTCACGGTGTGCGATGAAGGACAGGGCGTCCACCTGTTCACCGTTGAGCAGCAGGTCGACTTTGACCAGTTCGGAGGGACGGTAGTCCGACAGTTCATAGTCCAGCGAGGCATAACCCTTTGTGCGGGCTTTGAGCGTATCGAAGAAGTCGTAAATGATCTCGCCCAGCGGCATATCGTAGCGCAGTTCCACCAGACGTGCGTCGAGATACTGCATATCTTTGTAGGTGCCGCGCCGGTCCTGACAGAGAGGCATGATGTTGCCGACGAATTCCTGCGGTGCGATGATGGATACGTTTACATAGGGCTCCCGCGCCTCCGCGATGGATGCCGGGTCGGGGTAGTTGTGCGGGTTGTCCACGTGGATGACGGAGCCGTCGGTTTTCACGACCTCATAGATGACGGAGGGCAGCGTGGTCACGAGTTCAAGGTCAAATTCACGTTCCAGACGTTCCTGAATGACCTCGAGATGCAGCATGCCGAGGAAGCCGCAGCGGAAGCCGTAACCCAGCGCGATGGAGGATTCCGGCTCGAAGGTGAGCGAAGCGTCGTTGAGCTGCAGTTTTTCCAGAGCATCCCGCAGGTCGGGGTATTTGGAACCGTCCTCGGTGTAGATGCCGCAGTAGACCATCGACCGTGCCGGGCGGTAGCCGGGCAGGGGGGAATCGGTGGGGCGGTCGGCTTCGGTGACCGTATCGCCCACGCGGGTGTCCGCGACATTCTTGATGCTCGCCGTGAAATAACCTACGTCGCCTGCCGAGATAGCCTCGCAGGGGTCCATCCCCATCGGGCGCAGATGACCGGCTTCCAGTACGGTATAGGTGACACCGGATGCACAGAGCTTGACATCCATGCCGCGGCGGAGCGTGCCGTCGAAAACACGGAGATAGACGATGACGCCGCGGTAGCTGTCGTATTGGCTGTCAAACACCAGCGCACGCAGCGGCGCGTCCGGGTCACCGGAGGGAGGCGGCACGTTCTTTACGATATCTTCCAGCACGGCGGGTATGTTGACGCCGTTTTTCGCGGAGATCTCGGGAGAGTCCAGGGCGGGAATACCGAGAATATCCTCGATCTCACCCTTGGTACGGGCGGGGTCGGCGGCAGGCAGGTCGATCTTGTTGATGACGGGCAGGATCTCCAGATCGTGCTCCAGTGCCAGATAGGCGTTGGCCAGCGTCTGGGCTTCCACGCCCTGCGAGGCGTCCACCACCAGCAGGGCGCCTTCGCAGGCCGCCAGCGAACGGGAGACCTCATAGTTGAAGTCCACGTGTCCCGGGGTGTCGATCAGGTTCAGTGTGTACTGTTCCCCATCCTCCGCGCGATACTGCAGACCGACGGCACGGGCCTTGATGGTGATGCCGCGTTCCCGTTCCAGATCCATGTTGTCCAGGATCTGCGGTGCCATCTCTCGTTTTTCCACCGCGCCGCACAGCTCGATCAGCCGGTCCGACAGAGTGGACTTGCCGTGGTCGATGTGCGCGATGATCGAAAAGTTTCGAATTTTATCCTGAGGTATCAAGTTTTTTCCTCCTCGTGCGGCCTCTTTGCGAGGCGTCCGGGTATCAGCAGCGCCGATCGTTTGAGGATCGTGCCGCAGTGGTTATATTAGAACGCTTTATTAAAACAGCGAGAGCTGACTGCTCTCCGGCATATCGCCCAGCGCACCTTCGGCGCGGAGCTGTTCCAGATGTGCTTTGCTGACCTTGGGACAGGCGTCCGAAAGATCTTCCACGGAGATGAACTGCCGCCCGTTGGCACGGCTGGCTACAAGGGCCTGTGCCGCGGACTCACCCAGTCCGCCGATGGCCACGAACGGAGGCCGCAGCGCGCCGTCTTCCGGCAGGAAACGGGAAGCATCCGAGCGATACAGGTCGATCGGCAGGAAGCGGAAGCCCCGGAGATAGAACTCATACACGGCTTCCAGCGTGGTGAGAAGATCTTCCTCTTTGGCGGTGGCATTGGGGTTCGCGCGGATCTTGGCGATGCGGCGGCGGACGGTGTCGATCCCGTGCAGCATGCTTTCCGCCTCGAAGCCGTCCTTACGGCTGCGGCGGTAGAAATACGCGCTGTAATATGCCAGCGGCTCGTGGACCTTGAACCAGGCGATGCGGAAAGCCATCATGACATAGGCCACGGCATGTGCCTTGGGGAAAAGGTACTGGATCTTCCGGCAGGACTCAATGTACCATTCCGGAACTCCCAGACTCTGCATTTCCTCCACGATGCCGTCCGGCCAGGGCTTGCCCTTGTGGATGGCGCCTTTTCTCACGGCTTCCATATACTGGAAGGCACGCCGCTCGTTCATGCCCTTGGAAATGAGGTAGAGCATGATATCGTCACGGCAGCCGACGGTCTCACGAACGGTTGCCACGCCGCCGAGGATGAGTTCCCGGATGTTTCCGGCCCAGACGTCGGTTCCGTGTGAGAAACCGGACAGACGGACCAGCGTATCAAAATCCTCGGGAGTGGTATCCACCAGCATCTGCCGCGTGAAGGCTGTGCCGAATTCCGGGATGCCGATGGTGCCTGTCTTGCCGATGATGGGGTCATTGTCAGGCAGCCCAAGCGGCGTGGGAGTGCGGAATATTTTCCGTGTTTTCGGGTCATCCAGGGGGATGGTCCGGACATTTACGTTGGTCATATCCTCCAGCATGCGCAGCATGGTGGGGTCATCGTGTCCCAGTTCGTCCAGCTTCAGGAGGTTATCCTCCATGCAGTGGTATTCAAAATGGGTCGTGATGATATCGGTATTCGGATCGTCTGCGGGGCGCTGGACCGGGCAGAAATCCGTGACGTCCATATCCTGAGGGATGATGACAAGTCCGCCGGGGTGCTGGCCGGTCGTGCGCTTGACGCCCACACAGCCGGCGGCGAGACGGTTTTCCTCCGCTTTGGTGACGACCTTGCCGCGTTCTTCGAGATATTTTTTCACATAGCCGTAGGCGGTTTTTTCGGCGAGAGTGCCGATGGTGCCGGCGCGGAAGACATGGTCCCGTCCGAAAAGCTCTTCTGTGTATTTATGTGCGCGGGCCTGATATTCGCCCGAGAAGTTGAGGTCGATGTCCGGGACCTTGTCGCCGCCAAAGCCGAGGAAGGTCTCGAACGGAATGTCAAAACCGTCTTTGGCGAGCATGACGCCGCACTCCGGACATTCCCGGTCAGGCATGTCCGCACCGCAGCCGTAGTCCTTTCCGGATTCGAAATCCGTATATTGACACTGGGGACAGCGGTAATGCGCGGGCAGGGAATTTACCTCCGTGATCCCCGACAGATATGCCACCAGCGAGGAGCCGACACTTCCGCGGCTTCCCACCAGATAGCCGTTTTTCAGTGAATTGGAAACAAGCTTCTGCGCGGACATATAAATGACGTCGTAGTGACGGCTGAGAATATCCCGCAGTTCGGTTTCCACGCGGGTCCGTACGATCTCCGGCGGATTTTCACCGTAGAGTTCTTTCATACGGCCATAAACCAACTGCTGGAGTTCCCCGGCAGAGTCGCCGAGCTTAGGCGCGAACAGTCCCTTGGGAAGAAGCTGGATCTCTTCACAGAGATCTGCCAGCGCATTCGGGACCTCGATGACGGCACGATGCGCCTCGGCTTCGCCGAGATAGGAAAATTCCTCAAGCATTTCATCCGTTGTTTTGAAATAGATGGGCAGTTCCCGGTCGGCATCGGCGAACTTTTTGGAAGCCAGCAGGATCCGTCGATAGATCTCGTGCTCCGGTTCCAGAAAATGCACGTCGCTGGTCGCGGCTACGGGCTTGCCCAGAGTTTTGCCCAGAGCAAGGATCCGTCGATTCAGCTCCCGCAGAGCCTCTTCGTCTTCCGCGCGGCCCTCTTCGATGAGGAAGCGGTTGTTGCACAGGGGCATGATCTCCAGATAATCGTAGAAGGAAGCCAGCCGCAGGAGTTCGGACTCACTGCGTCCGTGTACGAGGGCATCAAAGACCTCGCCCGCCGCGCAGGCGGCGCCGACCAGAATGCCTTCCCGGTACTGCTGCAGCAGACTTTTCGGGATGATGGGATGCTGATATTTATAATGCTCCAGATGGGAGAGGGAGATGAGCTTGTAGAGGTTTTTCAGACCGACGGGATTGCGCACGAGCAGCGAAATATGGCGGATCCGGCGGCGGTCGAAACCGCCCTGCGAACTGCGCAGGATATCCTGTGCTTCACCGAGCGTTGCGGCCCCGCGCTCCTGCAGTATCGCAAGAAGCTTTTCCAGGATCCGTGCAGCGGTTGCCGCATCATCGGCCGCGCGGTGATGCTGAAACTCCGGAAGTTCCAGATGCCGGGCGACGATATCCAGTTTATATCGTCCCAGTCCGGGCAGAAGCGAACGTGAGAGCGCCAGCGTATCGGCGTAGGGGGGATCAAAAACGATTCCCGCGCGTTCCGCGGCAGCCTGCAGAAAACTGAGGTCAAATTGTGCGTTATGCGCCGCGAGCGGACGGTCACCGGCAAAGTCGAGGAAAAGCCGCAGGGCGGTTTCCTCGTCGGGGGCATCGAATACGTCCCGATCGGTGATCCCTGTGAGAGCGACCACTTCCGGAGGGATGGGGCGGCCGGGGTTCACGAAAGTACGCAGTTCCCGGACGATTTTTCCGCCGGAGAGGATGACGGCTCCGATCTCCGTCATGCGCTCACTGCGCGGATCGAGACCGGTCGTCTCCAGATCGAAGGCGACAAATTCCGTATCCAGCGGCATGTCGGCGGCGCCGTACAGTGCGCGGACATCATCCACGTCGTTATAAAAATAGCCTTCCAGACCGTAAATGACCTTGATCCCGAAACGCTGCCCGGCGTGCCATGCCTCCGGAAAAGCCTGCGCCACACCGTGATCGGTGATGGCGACGGCTTTGTGTCCCCAGGCGGCCGCCTGCTTGACGGCGGCGGAGGGATCGGTCAGAGCATCAAGAGCGCTGTAGCGCGTGTGGAGATGCAGTTCCACGCGCTTTTCTTCTGCGGTATCCTCACGATGCACAGACGCTTCACGGACGATGCTCCGGGGAGACAGCGCCAGATCGTTGTCGTAGCGGCTGAAAGTGACATCTCCCTGGATCGTGAGCCGGTCGCCGACGTGGATGAGATCCAGAAGTTCCTGGTCTTCATCGGAGCGGAAGTATTTCGAAACATGGATACTTCCCGTGTAATCGGTCATCGAAAAGCTCAGCACGGCGGCGTCGTTTTTAGGCAGATGACGGCTGTCGCAGGCGAATACCTCTCCGCAGACGATCACACGGCCGCTCTCGACATTGAGCGTACCAATGTCAACAGGAGGGCCTTTCACTTTCCGTCCGAGCAGGACTTTCCCCCCGCCGGACGAACTTTTCTTGTTTACCTTGCGCTCCTCACGGGGCCAGTCGGCGCGGATATGCACTTCGCGGAGTCCGAATTCCGCCGCAATGCGGGCAGAAAGCGCCGCCGTCTCTGCAGGGGCGGGCATGCGCGGAAACATCGCGTCCAGATCCATGATCAGTTCTTCGCGGAGTATATGTACATTGTTTATAAGGACCTTATCCAGTCCGCCGCACGAATCCGTGACAGCGGCACAGAATGGGAACATTTCCAAAAACGGGGTTGCCT
>JAUMXS010000022.1:13140-14671 GCA_030528965.1 Eubacteriales bacterium | reverse complement strand
ATTCGGCGGCGGACAGCTGAAAAAAATCTATCAGGGACTGGATGCGGTCATCAAGGGCGGCAGCTACTCGGTGGACGCGGAAGGAAACGACCTGCTGCAGTACCCGGTGTTCAACGACAATCCGTGGGACACTGCGGTGGCTGCGGGGCAGGCTATGCTGTTCGGCAAGACCTCGCTTTCGACCGGACGGGACTGGATTGAGAGTGACTTCAAGACCTTCGGCGCGAAGGAGACGGCTGTGTATCAGGCTATGACCGATGCTGGAGTTCCGGATGAGGATGCCTACGACCTGCTGCTGACACTGCGCGGCGCAAAAAAGACAGACACAGAGAGCGAAGCGGCGCAGGAACGCAGGCTGCTGCAGAAGGCTGACATCTCCGGAGACGGAAAGAGCGTGGTCTATTACGGCCTGATGGCATCCGAAAAAGAACGGGAGCTGATGGATGCGCTGACTGATATGGACGCAGACATGGGCATCGTCACACAGGTGCTAATGGATGTGAAGGACGCAGGAGACCTCACCGGTGCGGCGACATCCAACGCAAAGCGCACGGCGCTGGCGGAGAGCGCACTGACCGACGCGGAAAAGCAGACGATGTACCGCTATCTGTTCGGTACAAAGCAGGAGGATGGAACCTACACAACCGGCAGGGATGACGACATTATGGCTTTTGAGCAGGCTGGACTGGATATAGACACCTTCCTGCAGGTACAGAACGAGTACAGCAGCATCAACGAGGAATACGGCGGAGCCGGTGAAAAGGCGACGGAGTTCTCGCGCTGGGTAAACAGCCAAGACTTCGCGCCGCAACAGGCGGAGGTGGTGAAGGACTGTTTCACCTACTACAGCCAGATTCCTGCAGAGGCAGCGAGGTACGAGAAGTTCGTGGCAGCGGGACTGGAAGATGACGCGGCCTATGAACTGGCAAACACCATCAACGCTCTGGAGCCGATGGACGGAAAGGACAGTGTGACCGACGAGCAAAAATGGCGAGCTGTGGTGGATTCCGGCATGGCGGCGGATGAGCAGCTGGCGGCGCTGGAGGCGGTGAGCACAGAGAGCCAGTACAGAAAGTTCTCGGTGGCCTACGACTTCGGCGTGATGCCGGATGCCTATGTGACGGCGAGGGAGACGATGCCGAAGTTCGACGCTGACGGAAACGGCAGCTACAAGAACGACGAGATAACGGCGGCAATCAACTCGCTGGGCGCATCCGGCGGCGGCTTAGTTCTCCCCGGAGGCGACGGTATCAGCTTGACCAACGACCAGAAGGCTGCGCTGTGGCAGCTACTGACCGGAAGCACCAGCGCGAAGAACAACCCGTACAGCGCGAGCGTGGGCTGGGCGGTCATCGACGCGGTGAACGCCATGAAGGAAAACGGCAGCGGCATCGTACTGCCGGACGGCACAAACTACACCGGCGGCATCGTACTGCCGGAAGCATAAACAAAGAAATCCCCGGAGAGGCATCACCTCTTCCGGGGATTTTGTATATCATCACGGGAGCTTAGCTTCGAGCCAGTTCTGGAA
>JAUMXS010000022.1:4514-13130 GCA_030528965.1 Eubacteriales bacterium | reverse complement strand
CCGAAGGGAACGACAAATCGCTCTGCCCAGTGGCAAAACCAGCATCATATCCTGCGGAAAAACAGGAATAATAATCTATGTCATCGAGTATGGCCTCCGCACCGACATTGTACCCATGGCTTTCGCCTTCGGAGTATCCAATCTCATACCCTTCGTGGTAGCTATCCTCCAGCTCCGCGCGGAGGCGGTCTATCTCGGAAGATTTGCTTCCGATGCTGACTATACCAGCGATGAGAAGGCAGACAAGAATGGCGACAGCAAACTGATAACCGACCGCATCCGGGCGGCACGGCCTGCGCTTTGGCTCTTTTTTTGCAGGAACCGGTGCCGGAGCGTCTTCGACGGAGGATTCCAGCGGCGGAGCAGGAGCGCTGGCTTTTTTTAATGCAAGGCGGCGGACGACGCGGCGCGGCACAAAATAGACACCAAAGAAATACACGGCTACGGTGAGGATGCCGAAGCCTGCACCGCCAAGGGAGGATGCGATGCCGGACATCGACAGCGCAGTGAGTATGGCGCTGGATAAAAGAAGGCCTGCGCCGTGGATGAGCCACTTCATGCGACCACCTCCGAATTATATTTTTGTTTTAATCATCTTTTTTATAAGATTAGCAGAAATCCGTCGTAAGTTCAAGCAAGAATATGCAAAAGATGATTATGAGGAGGTGGTGCTGTGCGGTTATATACACCGGGAGACCGATTTAATCTGTGCGGCGAGCGCGTGCGGGATGCCAGAATGAAGGTGGGCTGGTCTCAGGAACAACTGGCGGCGAAGCTGCAGCTGGCCGGACTACAGCTGGGACAGATGGCGGTGAGCAGAATTGAGACGGGCAAGCGCGTGGTGCCGGACTTCGAGCTGCCGATAATAGCAGAAGTGCTCGGCGTGACTACAGACTGGCTGCTGGGCAAAGAATAATCCCTCCACCTATGATGGCGGAGGGATTTGCGTATTTTAGGCCTCTTGACTTTGTGCGCTAATCAGCTTTAGAATAATAGCAAGAAAAAGCAAATAAAGCCGAAGGAGGCGCACGGTATGGAAAAGAAGACCAGAGCGTTCAAACACCTGACCTACCGGGACAGGGTAAAAATAGAAATGATGCTGATGGAAAAAGCGAGCACGCGGGAAATTGCCGATGCGCTCCATGTAAGCTACCAGACCATCTGGAGAGAGCTGCGTCGTGAGGGCGTATGGTACGACCACACGCTGAGCGACCTGACGACGGAGCGCCGATACAGCGCAGACATCGCGCAGGCGCAGTATGAAGTGAACAAGAGAGCCAAGGGCGGCGCAATCAAACTGGGGCACGACTATGCTCTGCATGATTTCATCGAACAGAAGATAGGAAAAGAGCACTATTCACCGGCGGCGGTCATCATGGAAATAAAACTACTGGGGCTGCAGTTCGATGTCAGCATCTGCGAGAAGACCATCTACAACTACATCAACAGCGGCGATGTGTTCCTGACCATAACCAATAAAGACCTGCCGGAGCGGGGCACCCACAAGCGAGAATACAAGCAGGTGCGCGAGGCGAAGAGACAGGCACGCGGCGAAGGCATCGAGAACCGGCCGGAGGAAATCAACCGGCGGGAAGAAGTGGGACACTGGGAAATGGATACCGTGAAGGGAAAAAAGAACGGGCGGAAGTGCGCCCTGATGCTTTCGGAGCGGAAGACCCGCGCGCAAATCGTCATGCCTATGAGCGCCTGCACGATGGAGCAGGTGGTATCGAAGCTGGACTGGCTGGAGCGACGCTGGGGTGAAAAATTCAGCAGTATCTTCAAGAGCATCACCGTCGATAACGGCAGCGAGTTCATGGACTACGAGGGTATGATGACCAGCAAGAAGAGCGGAGAGCAGCGCACGCAGGTATACTACTGCCATCCGTACCGCAGCAACGAGCGCGGCACAAACGAGAACCAGAACAGATACTTCAGGAGATTCTTCCCCAAGGGCACCGACCTCGACAAAGTTCCGGATGAGGACATCGCGGCCGTGGGGAGCTGGATTAACAACTATCCGCGAAAGCTACTGGACGGGAAAACAGCCGGGATGCTGTTCAATGACTTCGTGGAAGCGCTGGCGTAAAAATTTTTTAGAAATTTTCAAAATAACTCTTGCAATTTTCATTTGCCCGGAATGGGAAAAATATGTGTTGACAATCAGGCGGGGGAGTGCTACAATAACTGAGCGTTGAACGTTACACGCTATGCGCGAGTGGTGGAATTGGCAGACTCGCTAGATTCAGGTTCTAGTGTACACTACGTACGTGCGGGTTCAAGTCCCGCCTCGCGCACCAAAAAGAAGGACATCCGAACGGATGTCCTTCTTTTTTTGCTTGCGCTTATCCGATTAAACATGATTATCCGCCAAAGGCGTTTCCGGGGGGCTTTTCCGGCCGTAACATGGGCGAAATCCGGTCGGGATGAGTCGTTTTTGCATATATTTGTTAATATAATATAAACTTTTCCGTGCAATCGAGAAAATAATTGACAAATCTCACTACAATAATTATACTTGCTTTTCATAAGGTTATAAAATATGTCCGGGTCATATATTTGAAACAAGCAGTAGATTTTGTAAAGGAGAGAGTCAATGATCAGGATTATCGCGGACAGCACCTGCGATTTATCAGAGGAACTGCTTAAGAGATATGATGTTGCGATATTGCCGTTACATATTCATTTGGGAGACAGAGAGTATGCGGACGGCGTAGACCTGACCCCGGAAGAATTGTTCCGATGGTCGGATGAAAACCAGACAACGCCCAAAACCTCGGCACCGTCGCCGGAAGAGGCGATGGAGCTGTTTTCTGCCAAAACGCAGGAGGGTGAGGAGCTGATTTGCTTTTCCATATCCGATTTCATGTCCGCGTCGGGAAATGTGATGCGGATCGCGGCGAAGGAATTGGGCAAAGAGGACCTTATCCATGTTGTGGATTCCGCCAGTTTGTCCACCGGTGCGGGCCTTTTGGTGATCGCCGCGGCGGAGATGGCCCGGGAAGGGAAAACGGCACAGGAGATCATCCGGGAACTTGAACAAATGAAACCCCGCGTGCGCGCGAGCTTTGTCGTGGATACGCTTACCTATCTCCATCGCGGCGGCAGATGCTCAAGTGTCGCGGCCATGGCCGGAAGTATGCTGAAACTGCATCCGAGAATATCCGTGAAGGACGGAAAAATGGAAGCCCAGAAAAAATACCGGGGGAAAATGTCGACGGTCATTCTTTCTTATGCGAAAGACATGGAGCCGGAACTCCTGAAGGCCGAGAAAGACAGGGTTTTCATCACCCATTCCGGCTGCGATGAGGAGATCGTCCAAAGCGTCAAAGCATATCTGGAATCCCTCGGCGTGTTTCGGGAGATCCTTATCACGCGGGCCGGCAGCGTGGTCTCCAGCCACTGCGGCCCGGGGACGCTGGGCGTCCTGTTTATCGCCGGATAAGATTCTTATGTCTGAAAACAAATACAAAAAGGCCTGCCGCAAACTTCTTGCGGCAGGCCCTTGTGTTTGGAACAGTATGATCAGACTTTTTCGATCACGTCGGCAACGGCTTCAAGCCAATCGCCCTCGAACAGCTCGATGAGGCCCTGGTCACAGGCGCCGGCGAGCTTGGAGTTGATGGGCAGACGGGCGGTAGCACCGACTCCGTGCGTCTTGGCCAGCTCTTCGATATGGCTGTCGCCAAAGGGAGTGTGCTTTTTGCCGCAGTCGGGGCATTCGAAGTAGCTCATGTTCTCGACAAGACCCAAAACAGGAACATTCATCATTTCCGCCATGCGGACAGCCTTTTCGACGATCATGCCGACGAGTTCCTGCGGGCTGGTGACGACCACGATGCCGTTGATCGGCAGGGACTGGAACACGGTCAGAGGAACATCGCCGGTTCCGGGAGGCATATCCACGAACATATAGTCCACATCACCCCAGCAGACTTCGGACCAGAACTGCTTGACAGTACCGGCAATGATGGGGCCGCGCCAGATAACGGGGTCGGCCTCGTCGCGGAGCAGGAGGTTGATGCTCATCAGTTTGATGCCGGAGGAAGTTTCCATCGGCTCAATACCGTTGGCGGTGCCGGCGGCATGACCATGGATGCCAAAAGCCTGGGGAATGGAGGGACCGGTGATGTCCGCATCCAGAATGGCGGTGTGGAAGCCGCGGCGCTGCATAGTGACAGCCATCAGGGAGGAAACGAGGCTCTTGCCTACGCCGCCCTTACCGCTGACGACGGCAATGACTTTTTTTACCCGGGACATCGGATTGGCTTCCGCCAGAAAACTTTCCGGGGTTTCCTGACGATCAGAACAGCTCTGGCTGCAGGTACTACAGTTGTGGGTGCATTCTTCGCTCATATCGTTGGACTCCTTCATATTATTATTTCTTCCGCACGCAAAACCGTGCAGATAGATGGGTTGTAATTTCCAATCATTCCTATTATACCCCCTTTTTTGACTGCGTCAACAAGGTAGGGGGATTTTTCTTTGCGAGTCTCTGTTTTCCGGAGGAGATTTTTATTATTTACAAACGGAGGAAAAAGCCATACAATATAAACATTCAGAAAAATCGTTTGGGAAACCTGTCCCATGCTGTGTTTGAATTGAGGCCGAAAAAGGCCGCCGCAGGAGGGTATGCAATGGAGAATCAGGAAATGAAACGGATCAACAGCTGCCTGGAGCAGCTGCGGGCACGGACAGATTTTGTGCCGGAAGTGGCTTTGGTGCTGGGTTCCGGGCTTGGTGATTATGCGGAGAAAGTGGAAAATGCGATCTCGGTCCTCTACAGTGAGCTTCCGGGCTTTCCCGTATCCACGGTCGTGGGACATGCCGGACGGTTTGTAATGGGAACCGTGGCCGGAGTGAAGGTCATCGCCATGCAGGGCCGCGTGCACTATTATGAAGGATATCCCATCGCGGATGTCGTTCTTCCCATCCGGGTGATGGCGCGCATGGGCGCGAAGGTGTTATTCTTGACGAATGCGTCCGGCGGCGTAAATCCCGATTTTCGTGCGGGAGATCTCATGATGATCCGCGATCATATTGCGATCTTTGCACCGAATCCTCTCGTGGGACCCAACATTGAAGAATTGGGAACGAGATTCCCCGATATGACGGAAGTTTATAACGGCGCTCTGTCGGACTGCGTGCGCGCTGCGGCAAAGGCGGAAAATGTGCCTCTGCATGAAGGCGTGTATGCTCAGCTTACCGGTCCGAGCTTCGAGACGCCGGCAGAGATCCGGGCTCTGCATGTTTTAGGAGCAGACGCGGTCGGTATGTCCACTGCTGTCGAGGCAGTTGCTGCGCGGCATGCGGGAATGCGTGTGTGCGGCGTGTCCTGTATCTCGAATCAGGCGGCCGGACTGTCTGCGGCGCCGCTGTCTCATGAAGAAGTACAGGAAGCGGCCAATCTTGCCGCGCCGCGTTTCCGCGCTCTGGTAACGGAGAGCCTTGTGCGGATCGCTGAGCTGTTGAGAGGGGAGAATGAAGAATGATTCGGTTCTATAACGGAAAGCTGCTTTCGCTTCGGGACGGCTCCATGGCCGTGACGAATGACGAAGTCTGGACAAAAGATGATCGTATCGAGTATGTCGGCCCAGCCCGGGCGGATGCGCCGGTGTTTGAACGGGAAGTGGATCTGCACGGGGATCTCCTGATGCCCGGTTTTAAAAATGCTCATGCTCACGGAGCCATGACCTTTCTGCGTTCCTATGCGGACGATCTTCCTCTGCATGAATGGCTTTTTGACCGGGTGTTCCCGCTGGAAGCGCGTCTGAATGCCGACCGTGTCTATGCGTTCACGCGGCTTGCGATTCTTGAATACCTGACGAGCGGTATCACAGCGGCTTTTGATATGTATATGTATCCGGATTCGGTGGCACAGGCCGGCATCGACTGCGGATTCCGCACGGTGCTCTGCGGCTCACTGACGGCGAACAACGACTGGGAAGAACTGGCCAGCGAGCATGCCCGTTTTAACGGCGTAAATCCTTTGCTCAGCCATATGCTGGGTTTCCATGCCGAATACACTGCCAGCGTTCCCATGCTGGAGTATGTGGCGGCTTTGGCACAGAAGGAAAAAGCGCCCGTCTGGAGCCATCATTCCGAGACGCGCTCCGAGGTGGATGAGTGCATTGCCCGTCACGGAAAAACGCCCACGGCGCTTTTTGATGATCTGGGCCTGTTCCAATACGGCGGCGGCGGATATCACTGTGTCTATCTGACCAAAGAGGATCGGGAGATCTTCCTGAAACGCGGACTTTGGGCGGTGACCTGCCCGGCATCGAATGCCAAACTGGCAAGCGGGATCGCAGAAATCACGACGATGCGCGGTGAGGGGGTTCATATGGCCATCGGAACGGACGGACCGGCTTCCAACAATGCGCTGGATATGTTCCGCGAGATGTACCTGACCTGCGTACTGCAAAAACTGCGGGAAAACAATGCCGCGGCCTGTGATGCGGACGATGTGCTGCGCATGGCGGCCCGGGACGGCGCACTGGCAATGGGCCTGAACGATTGTGACTGTATTGCTCCCGGAAAGCAGGCGGATATGATCGTTCTGGATATGTCCCGGCCCAATATGCGTCCGCCGCACTGTCTGACGAAGAATATCGTCTACAGCGGCTCCAAAGAGAATGTCCGTCTTACGATGATCGCGGGCAGGATCCTGTACGAAAACGGTGAATTCTTTGTCGGCGAGGATCCTGAGCGCATCTATGCCGAGGCTGAGCGCGAGGTCGCTGCAATGCTTTGAGAGACCTATAATCGCTTCGGGATGAATTAACTTATACAGATACCCCTGTCGGGAAAGGCTGAGAGCCTTTCCCGACAGGGGTTCTTTGTATCAGTGGGTCAAATTTTTTTGCGCAGGCGGCCGATGAGGAAGATAACCGGCAGACCGACAAACAGAAGGATGCTGCTGGAAATGGGGATAAAAGCGCGGGTCATCTGTTCCAGCCGGAAGCTCGTGGGAGCAATGAAGATGGAGACAATGAGCGCGGCGGCGGCGCAAATCCAGACGGAGAGTTTGGTTCGTTCTGCACCCGGTCCTTTGACGATCAGACAGAGATTACCGGAACAGATCTGCAGCAGCAGAGAGACCAGAACATAGTCCGTCACGACCCAGAGGGCGATGACGACGGCTTCGACACGTTCAAAGAGATTAAATATCTCGATATTGCGGATCATAACGAAAAACGGGTGGTTCATCCGAACGGTCAGTTCCGCACCAAAAATGCCGATGGTGGTCATACAGAGAAATGTGACGACCAGCAGGAGCAGAATGAGGTTTTCCATGGCGTCGGCAATAATACGGCCCGGTTCGGTGCGGTTGTCGAGAAAAGCCGTGTACAGAACCAGACTGAGAGTGTTGACCACGGGAAGTACCGAGATCAGCAGGGGAACGGTGTCCAGTATGCTGACAGGCAGAAGATTTTCCTTTCGGACATCCGGCAGCGCAAAGGAAAAGACAACCACAAAAACGGCGATGAGCAGCGGACGCACCAGCTCGGCCGTGCGGGCAAGAACTTTGAGTCGACCCAAGCCGGCCAGAAGAGCAAGAATGAGCATGGCTGAGACAAAGATCCACGGACGGCTGTTGGGATAGACGGTGGAAATGAAGCGGTCTGCCCCTGTGCGCAGAACGAAACCGGCATAGAACAGCATCCAAAGGGTATAGAGCAAAATGGCGAGACGACCGAAAACCGGGCCGAGCGCATGCAGAAAAACCTCTCCCAGTCCCTCATCGGGTGCTTTGCTGCGCAGGAAGGCTTTTAAAAAATAAGCAACCAGCAGACAGGGGAGAAAAGAGAGAATTCCCGCGAGCCAGGCGGTGCGGCCGGTCGTGAGCGTTATCGTCCGGGGAATCTGCCGTATGACGGGGGATAGCAGAGCCACAAAAGCCATGTTGTGAAGCTGACGCCGGGAGATACGGTCAGTTTTCTGTATGATCCTTACCCCCTCCGTAGACATTGGCCGGACTGGTGATGTCGTAACTGCGTGAGATCCGACCGTTTGATTCAATTTCGAAACGGATCGTCGGAAGACGCTCTTCCCATGAAACGGGCATTCGCTCGAATTTCAGGGGATCCCGAATCTGGATCGTCCGTCCCAGTCCCAGAAAGTCCGCACCGGTTTTCCGGGAGATCTCCAGAGCCTCGGAAACACAGGCATACAGTGTTTCCCGAAAGAGCCGGTCGAGTTCGTCGAGAAAAGCGGCGTCAAGGTCATGGGAATCGCGTTCCATCTCCAGTATTCCCGCGGAATAATCCAGTTTTATGCGGATGGATTCCAGATGACCGTCCTCGGACCAGATAGGTTTTATGTCGGTGCTGCCGCCGTCAAGCCCGACGGTGACAAGACCGTTTTCTTCGCTTTCCAAAAGAAAGGTCCCCACGCCGCCGCGGTTCAGGAGCAGATTAGCCCCACGGGCAGCGTCGGTATCGAGCCAGGCGGACAGCTTTCCGTCCTGCAGTACGCCGTATCCGACGTCGATGACAGACTGTACGTTCGGGGGCGAGTAGACGGTGCCGTTTCCGGAGACCGCCTCCACGGCGCAGATGAGCGCCGCACCGCTGCGGGCCAGAGATAAAGCGACTTCACTGCATGTGAAAGGCC
>JAUMXS010000022.1:0-4504 GCA_030528965.1 Eubacteriales bacterium | reverse complement strand
CAGCTCTGACCGCGGAGAATGATGTCGCGTTCTACCGAAGAGAGCGATTCCGTGACTTCATATTTTTTATCACCGGGACCTACGATCAGTTCTTTGGCAGTACCTTCCCGGACAACAAACATGACCATTCCCATGCGCATCTGCGTGCCGCGTTCGAAGTAGTCCAGATAGGGCTCCACACCTTTTCGGGCGGCGTCTTCGCCGATGAGGATATAGCGCGTGTGTGCAAAGAACAGTTCCTCCTGTGCCGTGAAATCCTGCAGGCTTTCCATGGCCTTTACGATGCTGGGGCCTTCACAGGAGATGAGGAGCGGCTCGGCGGACGGATCACCGCCGCTTGCAGAGACAGAAAGGCCGATAAGTCCGTTCGAATCATCGATGCCGGCGGTCTGGACGAGCTGGATGTATTCCAGTTCCCGGTAGTTTGAGTAAATGGATCCGGCATCCGAGCAGCCTGCGAGAACGGGCAGAAAGCCGGTGAGAAGAAACAGGGGAAACAGTCGAACGGGATTCTTCATGCCTGACGCCTCCGGTTGGAATCGGTAAGCCGCGGGTCGCGGAATTTGTTTTTGCGCAGGGGGAAACGTAAAAGAGTTTTCAGGATATCACCGGGCTTCGAATCTACAAGAGGAGACATATAGCACAGACCAAAGCTTTCCATGCTGCAGAGACACCAGAGCAACAGTACGAGACCCATCATGAGCCCAAACATGCCCGCAAGGAGGGTGACGATGACCAGTACGAGCCGGCAGATGCGCAGAGCGGCGCCGATCTCCTGGTTGGGCTGCGTATAACCCGCAATACCGGACAGCGCAACGACGATGACGGCGATCGGGGAGATGACACGGGCTTCCACGGCGGATTGTCCGACGATAAGAGCGCCGATGATGCTGACGGTTTGTCCAACGGAGCTGGGCAGCCGTAGGCCTGCTTCCTGAAGCAGTTCGAAAGCAAGCAGCATTCCCAATACCTCCGCGGCGGCGGTGAAGGGGACCTGCTGTTTGGCGGCAATCATGGAGAGAAGAAGCTTGCTGGGGATCATCTCCTGATGATAAAGAGCAACGGCGACGAGCATGGCAGGCAGAATGAGGCTCAGTCCGAATGCCAGCCAGCGGAGCACCAGCAAAAACGAGGCGACCAGTGCGTGACGGGCCTCGTCATCGGGAACGCGCATAAATTCCGGGAGGGTCCCGGGCAAAAGAAGACCGAAGGGCAGACCGTCTGCGAGGAGCCCCACCTGCCCGTTCAGCAGACCGATAGCGAATCTGTCGGGGCGTTCCGTGTGCATGACCTGCGGGAACAGAGATCGGGGATTGTCCACAATATAGTCTTCCAGATCCCCGACTGAGGTGATGCCGTCAATGTCAATGGAATCAAGACGACGCTGAATCTCCTGAACCAGTTCGGGTTTTGCGATGTTCTGCATGTACATCACGGCGACCGAAGTGGAGCTGCGCCGGCCGACGGTGGTCTGTTTGAGCTTGAGATCGGGGTCGCGCAGTTTGTTCCGGACGAGAGAAGTGTTTATGCGCACGATCTCTACAAAGGAATCTTTGGAACCCAGAACGGACTTTTCCACTGTGGGCTGCTCGATGGAGCGGTGTTCGGCGGATTTCGTCTCAAAGGTGAGCGCCACATTTTTGCGCTCCAGGATGATGGCACAGCTGCCGTGTGTCAGGTCCCAGACGATATCGTCGAGGGAATCACGTTCTCTGGCGGCGTAATTGTAGACACCGCCGTGCAGCATGAGATCCATACAGCTCCGGGCATTCGGAGCATTTATGAGCAGGGGAGACTCTGTCAGGGGACGTATGATGTTTTCGGAGACATGAACGCCGGAGACCATGCCGTCAATATAGCAGACGGAAACGTTCCCGAGTGCATGGCCGGTGATATGGACGTCCCGGACGATGAAATCCATGCAATCGGAAAAAAGATCCCGGAGAGTCTTAACCGAGATCTTGCCCTCATAACGCGGGACAGGTCTTGGATGGGGGTGGCTGTCCTTCTTCTTAAAAAAGGTTGAAAGTAACATGCGTCTAGTTTGCCCGGGAATAAGAACAATATGACAGAGGAAAAGAGAAAATCAAAGGACAATCCTGCTTGAGCGGGTCCCACGGTCTTGACAAAGGCGGCGTTTGTGATAAAATATTACAAACTAAAAAAGAAAATCGGAATAAATGCGATGATAAAGCCAGCCAAAGAAGGCGGTGTTCAGCGAGGGAGGAGAGTGCAAGCTCCCGATCGGACCTCTTTGGCAGCCACTTTTGAGCGGCCCGGGATGACCGGGACGGTCGTCCCCGTTACCGGACGCCGAGATGCCGTGCAGCTGCACGGCCAATCAGGGTGGTACCGCGAGGAATTCTTGTTCCCCGCCCCTGTCCGGGGCGGGGTTTTTCTATGCATTCCGGTCGGTGCGATCCTGAAGAATCCCACTTTTATGGAGGAATTTACCATGCCCTACTACGGCCTCAATGAACTGCGCGAAATGTTCCTGTCTTTCTTCGAAACCAAAGGCCATCTTCGCCTTCCCAGCTTTTCGCTTATCCCGCAGCATGACCCTTCTCTGCTGCTGATCAATGCCGGCATGTCGCCGATGAAGACCTGGTTCACCGGTGAGGAAGAGCCTCCCCGTCACCGCGTCACTACCTGCCAGAAGTGCATTCGTACCCCGGATATTGAAAACATCGGTAAGACCGCGCGCCACGGTACCTATTTTGAGATGCTGGGCAACTTCTCCTTCGGCGATTACTTCAAGCATGAAGCCATTTCCTGGTGCTGGGAATTCCTGACGAGCCCCGACTGGGTCGGTCTTGATCCCAATCGCCTCTATCCGTCTGTCTATCAGGATGATGACGAGGCCTTCAACATCTGGCGCGATGAGATCGGTATTCCCGAAGACAGAATCTTCCGTTTCGGCAAAGAGGACAACTTCTGGGAACATGGCTCCGGCCCGTGCGGTCCCTGCAGTGAAGTTTATTATGACCGCGGCGAGAAGTTCGGCTGCGGCAAGCCCGGCTGCACCGTCGGCTGCGATTGCGACCGTTATATCGAAGTCTGGAACAACGTCTTTACCCAGTTCAACAACGACGGACAGGGAAACTATACGGAGCTTGCCCATAAGAATATCGATACCGGTATGGGTCTGGAACGTCTGGCGGTCGTCTGCCAGGAAGTCGGCTCTCTGTTTGAAGTTGACACCGTGATGAACATCACGAACGAAGTCAGCAAGATCACCGGCGCAACTTACGGCCAGAGCTATGAGAAGGACGTTTCTCTCCGCATCATCACGGACCATATCCGTTCTTCGACCTTCATGACCGGCGACGGCGTTCTCCCCTCGAACGAGGGACGCGGCTATGTTCTGCGCCGCCTGCTCCGCCGTGCCGCGCGTCACGGACGTCTCCTGGGCGTCACCGAGCCCTTCCTGTACCGCGTCTGCGATATGGTCATTCACGAAAACCGCAGCGCCTACCCCGACCTGGTGGAGAAACAGGAATACATCACCCGTGTCATTCGTTCTGAGGAGGAGAATTTCGCCAAGACGGTCGACGCCGGTATCGCCATCTTCACCGGTATGCTGGAGAACCTCCGCGCCAGCGGCGAAAAGGTTTTCTCCGGCGCGGATGCCTTTAAACTGTACGACACCTACGGATTCCCCATCGACCTGACCAAGGAAATGGCCGCGGACGAAGGAATGACCGTGGATGAAGAAGGATTTGCCGTTCTGATGCAGGAGCAGCGTGACCGCGCCAGAGCTGCGCGTGCCGCTGCGGGCGAAACTGCCTGGGCCGGTCTGGATCTTGGCCTGGACAACACGCCGACTCTGTTTACCGGTTACAACCGTTTGAATGACAGCGGAAAGATCCTTGCCATTGTTGCCGAGGATGAACTGCGTGAGCAGGTCGGCGCCGGCGCCGAGGCCTGCCTCGTGCTGGATCAGACTCCTTTCTATGCCGAAATGGGTGGCCAGACGGCCGACCACGGTAGCATTATCTGCGGCGACGCGGTGTTTACCGTGACGGATGTGCAGAAGAACAAGGCGGGCAAGACCCTGCATTACGGCGTTGTGAAGTCCGGTTCTCTCGAAGTGGGAGCGACGGTCAGCACCTGCGTTGAAACGACCCGCCGTCGTGCCATCATGCGTGCCCACAGCGCTACTCACCTGCTGCATAAGGCCCTGCGCACCGTGCTTGGCGATCACGTCAATCAGGCCGGTTCTCTGGTCGAGCCCGACGTGCTGCGCTTTGACTTCACCCACTTCTCCGCCATGACTCAGGAAGAGTTGGCCGAGGTGGAACGTCTCGTCAATGAGGCCGTTCTGGAAGGTTACCCCGTCGTCACGACGGAAATGCCGATCGCCGAAGCCCGCGCGATGGGCGCCACGGCTCTGTTCGGTGAAAAATACGGCGACGTGGTCCGCGTTGTCAACATGGGCGAAGGCTACAGCGTGGAACTCTGCGGCGGTACGCATCTGGAAAACACCGGCAAGGTCGGCAGTTTC
>JAUMXS010000119.1 GCA_030528965.1 Eubacteriales bacterium | reverse complement strand
CATTACCGCAGTCACACAAGCAATGACATATAACATCAGGAGATTCCTTTGTCGGTTCCGATTCTGATATTACTGTTAACTTGCCAAATCTTTTCCCTGTGCTATCTATTCGTTCTTTTATATAATCGCCTCCGCTTTGTTATTTACCACACACTGTCAGGCGCTACCCCCAACCGGCGTTTACGCCCTCTGCCTTTCGCGCAGAGTGCAGACCATATCTTCGCCTATACGGCGTCCACCACTTCGCAGGATCAAACGCTTATCCCGCTACGAGCTCTTGCTCTGGTCGTTGAACCTTCCCCTCATCAGGGCTTGGCTGCTGATTACCCACTATATGGTACTTAGGATTTGACCGTATACCATCTACTTGATTCTTTCTGCTTTCGCAGCCTTCGCGCTCAGACATCTCAGCCTCACGCTGTGGCTCAAATAGCTTTAGGGCTTCCCAGCAATTCGATGGATTCATTTGTACTCACCTTTCAGTGAGCCGAACCTATCAGATTAAGTTCGACGCCCTCTCGTTCTCCAGACTCTCCGGCGCAACCTTCGTGACACCAAACGTGTAGTGATTCTCGGCGGACTTCACGAGGTAATCCTCACAGCTCCTGTAACAATCCCACAGCTTGATCATGGATGTTGTAAAGACCGCCTCAACCTCACGCACATCCACTTCGTTCCCCCACGCGTCTTCAACCATGTATGTCCCGGCAACCTTCTCCGCGAACTCAATAAAGTCGAATACAAACAGCATCCCCTTTTCCCAGCTCATCCGCGTGTTATATCCGCCGGCGATATAATCAAGCCCAAGCTCCCGGCTCCACCGCTCCGCGAGAGACGGAAGCATCAGTCCGAACCCGTCCGATGCGTTAAGCTCGTACTTCTCCCCGCGCATCATGGTCGCGGTCGGCTCTCCGTCGTTTTCGTCGGTCAGATAAACGTAGTCGGCGAGGAACTCGGTCTTCGCGTCCGGAACAACCAGGATCCCGTGCGGCATGCTTACCGGAATTGACGCGGAGCAGGTCAGCGCCTTGTACGCCTCGAGCTTGGCCGTAACAAGCGGCACGTCCGCCATTCTCCCGTTTTCAATCCTCCGGCTCAGCTCCGGCCATAGCCTGTCGCTGACAAATACGATCGTGGAATTCTTGATGCCCCCGTTTGTTCCGAGCAGCCTCCTGTAGCGTACCCCGTTGATGGAGAAGCCTTTGCACGCACGCCTGTAATCCTTCGGCCGGTCGATGATGAGGCACATGTAGTCCGGCTTGAACTGCAGCCTGTCAAGCTCACCGTACAGTCTGCGCGTCTCTCTCTTTGTATCCGGTGTGGGCTCTGCCTTCCGCAGGGTTCTGATTCTCTTCTTGAGATCCTTTGCCAGCGCGTCCGCGTCCGTGATTCCGTTCAGCTCATCGATCCACCTCAATACCTGACTGTCCGCGAGTGCGATGATCTCTTCGTTTCTGTGAGCCTCTTCCAGAGAAAGTGTGAGATCCCACCCGTTCCGCCTCAGCCTTTCGCTGCGTATCTTGAATATGTACTTCTGACAGACCAGTTGTGCCCCGATATCAATCGCCTCCCTTGGTTTTGATTAATTTAAAATCGCAAAAAATAACAGGCTCCTCGCAGTAATCTACATCGTCGTCCACGTTTATGTACAGAAGCCATTCGTTCCGGAATGCGCGTCTGTCGCGTCTGGATTCAATCGTCTCCGCTTCTTCCGTCTCGTCGATCGGATCGTAGTATAAGCAGCGCGCCTTTCCGTCGCATTTCCCGTGCCACATGCAGCCTTCGCATGATTTCCTCATCCATTCTCACCCCCCTTCTCAAGAGAATCCATCCATCCGAGCAGGAGCTCACGCATTCTGCTGCTCGGAATGTACAGCCATATTTCACCGCCGTCGCGGATAGCGGACCGCCATATCCACTGCACCATGGAGGAGAGGGCATATGCGTCCTCGTCCACGGTCACGCCCTTTCCGACGAGATAATTCTTCTCGAACGGATTCATGAACACGTTGACGCAGTAAGCGAGCGCACGCTTGTTCCTCAGCTCGTTGGTTGCGCGAATATTGAATGCCGTGTCGCTGCGCATGTAGCCCTTTCCGCGCACAATCGACTTGGCACACTCGAACGTCGTCCACATGCGGTCTCTGGTTGGAATATCACTCGCTATTTCGTTGAAGAAGTTGGTGAGGTTTTTACCGAGCTGCCTGATTCCGCCACCAGTATCTCCCTGTCTCTGGAACCACGAAACTGAAAGATCGTGCCTGTCGTCGCCAACCCTGTTCATCCGCTTCGTGCCGACGATATGAATCTTGTCCCTCACGCTCCGGACGTATCCGGGGATGTACGCCTCACCATCCGTGAAGGAATAGGTCTCCCCGTCGAAGGCGGTATGTATATATTGGTACGGCAACTTCTCCATATCGAAATACCACTTGATCGCCTGCGCATCGAACATATAGGTCAGCACGAAGACCTCCGAGAACGCTTCCAGAATCTGTTTCGGGTAGACCCAGTAATACAAACCCACATACCCCTTGTCGTTGCCGGCGCAGATATCGATTAGTTCATGATCCTCAGCCCTGTCCATCATACCGCGGAAAGCCCCGTGGTAGTTCTCGTAATTCTGGAACGTGATGAATCCGTTCTCGCGTCTTGCCCGTCCAAGCGCGATCTGATCTGCCAGATCATCTGCGAGCAGTGTGTCGCATTTCTGGAGGCATTCCAAATCTTCGTCGATGATCAGCGTATACTCATACTCCCGGATCGCGTCGATCATATCGCCGGAGAGCCGCATGAAGAGGGAGTGGGTGGAGGAGATGTTCTCGCCGCTTTTAATAAGAGCGCAAATGTGTTCATATTTCTTGTAACCGTACTCAGGCAGCCTGCTGCTCGGCTCCTTGAAGTGAAGGCCGGGGCATGCATGCCGGATTCTGGATGCTTCTTCCAGAAACGGGGTGATGTAGATGAACTTGCGGCCGGGATTTGCGTTCATGTAATTGATGGCCGCGCTGGACTTCCCAGAGCCCATGATCGCGTCGCAGACCTTGATGTCCATTAAGTAAATCCTTTCGTTTGTAAATTTCCGGAAATCCAGGTTGGAAATGATTTTCCCGATATGCCGTAATCCGTTGTCTTTATTGACATTCCACGATTAGGCTCCTAAGAGGTAAGGAACGGGACATTTTTCCACTCCCGTTTGGGAAAGGAGAAACGTTTCTTCTTCTGCCTCCGGTGCTGGTCAATTCAAATCTCAGCAGGCCGCTCCCGGCTTGTTCCTTCCAGAAGAAGAATGGTTTCGCTTAATCTTGACACTCGATAAAGAAGTGCGGAACGGCCCGCTCCGTACTGATCCCGATTGAGATTCCCGTACACACTCTTACACCATGCAGACTGCCGCCGGGTACCGGTAAAACTATTTATAAATAAGCAGCTCCGTACCGAAGCGCCGGGCGCTGTCATGCCGTTTCTTCCTCTTCCGTAATGGTAACGGCATCCATGTAGTTGTGATCCACTGATCCGAGATTCAGATTCCTGTACGCCTCTTCGATCTCTT
>JAUMXS010000021.1 GCA_030528965.1 Eubacteriales bacterium | reverse complement strand
GAGGGAGAGCCAAGGCCCTCTCAGTCGGCTTTGCCGCCAGCTCTCCCAGAGGGAGAGCCAAGGACTGTGTCCAACGTACTGCGCCGAACGGTGTATAAAAGTGCGCCTTTACTGTTCGACAAATTTTTATTCAGCGAGTTGTTCACTTTATCCTATCACACGAATGAATACTATACAAGAACAGGCACGGCAGTTTAAACTGCTGTGCCTGTAACTGTTTTATGAGCACGGTTCTTTCGCAGGGCCGTGGTTTTTTGGTTGTACGTTCCCATGCAATTTTCGCCGCTGCGGCCCTGCTTGTGAAAAGATCTTTTCCCTTTCCCCCCGGAGGATGCCCCAGCCTTGAAAAAACCCATCACTAAAGAACTTATCATCCAACGTGCCGCCGAACTCGCTTTCGGTAAAGCCAACGACTGTATCCGCCTCGCCCTGATGGACGGTGAGACAGATGCGCCCGCTGACCTTTCCAAACTCGACCTATCCCTTCTGACCGAGTTTAAACGCGGGAGCAACGGTGCCGTCGAGATCCGGCTCGTCTCCCGCCTCGATGCCCTCCGCCTCCTTGCCGATCTCATCGGGGAAGCCGGCTCCTCCGTCGATGCCGTCAACTTCCTGCAGACATTCGAACTCGCCGCACAGAACCTGCATCCCGATACGTGACGAATCCGGTGCGCGGCGAACTCGCCGTCTTTTGCTCCGCAAAAGGTGTTTCCCTTTATATAAGGGAGGCTTTGGGGCAGTGGGCTTTGGGTGCGGTGACGAACCCGGTGCCTGACGCTCCCGGTGCGCGGTGAACCCGGCACAGTGACTTTCCGACACATGAAATTTCTCCCTTTCTCCTATCCTCAGCTTCAGACTCTTGCCTGGTGGTGCCCCTCCTCGCCCTTCTCCCACTACGACGCCATCATCTGTGACGGCGCCGTTCGCAGCGGCAAAACCTTCTGCATGAGCCTCTCTTTCTTCACCTGGGCTATGGCTTCCTTCCACGACCAACAGTTCGCCCTCTGCGGGAAAACCGTCTCCGCCCTGCGCAGAAATCTCCTTTCTCCGCTCCTCCCACTCCTCCGCTCCTTCGGGTTCCTCTGCGTCGAGTCCCTCTCCCGTAACTGCCTTACCGTCCGGTTCGCCGGACATCGCAATACCTTTTACCTCTTCGGCGGCCGCGATGAAAGCTCCCATGCCCTCATCCAGGGCGCTACCTTCGCCGGTGTCCTCCTCGATGAAGTCGTCCTTATGCCCCGCAGTTTCGTCGATCAGGCCTGCGCACGCTGTTCCGTCCCCGGCAGCCGTATCTGGTTCAACTGCAACCCCCAGAGCCCTTCCCACTGGTTCTATCAGCACTGGATCCTTCATGCCCGGGATCGCAACGCCCTCTATCTCCATTTCTCCCTCGACGATAACCCCGCCCTCTCGCCCACCGTACGCCAGCGCTATCAGCGCCTCTATTCCGGCGTCTTTTACCGCCGCTTTATCCTCGGGCAGTGGGTCGCCGCGCAGGGGCGTATTTACGATTTCTTCGATGACTCCTTCGTTTGCCCTCCTCCCGAAGGACCCTTCGATCAATGGGTCGTCTCCTGCGACTACGGCACCGTCAACCCCGCCTCCTTCGGCCTTTGGGGCCTCCGCGGCGGCATCTGGTACCGCCTTCGCGAGTTTTACTTCGATGCCCGGCGCGAAGGCTTTCAGAAAACCGATGCAGACTATGTGCAGGACCTCCTTCGGCTCACCGACGGCCTCCCCCTTTCCGCCGTCGTCGTCGATCCCTCCGCCGCCTCCTTCATCGAGGCTCTTCGCAGACAGGGCCTTCCTGTCCGGAAAGCCGTCAATGACGTGCTCTCCGGTATCCGCATTACCGCCGACCTTCTGAAATCCCGGCAGATCGTCATCTGTTCCTCCTGCGCCGATGCTATCCGTGAGTTCGACCTCTATTCCTGGGACGATGCCGCCCTCGGCCGTGACATCCCCATTAAGGAAAACGATCACGCCATGGATGATATCCGCTATTTCGCCGCCACCATCGTCCATCCTCATGACGACCCCTTCGCCGCCCTCTGGGTCGAACGTTAAGAAAGGATTTTTCCTCTTATGTCCCTTTTCCAACGCAAACGCGCGGCGCCCGCCCTGCCTGTCCCGCAGATCCGGCGCGCCCAGCACCATCCCTTCCCGCTCTTTAACGGCTATGTCCCCCTGTCCAACGGCGATGAACGGCTCTACCGCGCTATACGCGAAGCCGTCCCTATCGTCGATGCCGCTGTCGTCAAAATTATCCGCCTTACCGGCGGATTTACCGTGTCCTGTTCCAATCCCAACGCCCAGCGCGGCCTCGAGAATTTCCTTCGTACCGTCAATACCGGACGGGGACAGCGGGGTTTCAACTCCTTCCTCGATGCTTACCTCGATTCTATGCTTACCTCCGGCCGCGCCGTCGGTGAGATCGTGACACGCGGTGACCGTGACATCGAGGCTGTCCTCTGCGGCCGGCCTGCCGATGTATCTATCCGTGAGGGCTCGTCCCCTCTCGATTTTACCCTTTGCGACGCCTCGTCACCCCAGAATACCCCCTTCCCTTATCAGCATCTCCTCCTCTTTACCCCCTATAACCCCGAAGCCGACTCCCCTTACGGCACCTCTATGCTCCGTTCCATGCCCTTTCTTACCGATATCCTCCTTAAAATCTACCATTCCCTCGGTATGAACTGGGAACGTGCCGGAAATGTCCGCTTCGCCGTTACGTATAAACCGCAAAACGACGCCTTCGATCGTGCCTGCGCCCGTGAACGCGGCGAACTCATCGCCCGCGAATGGTCCGAGGCTATGCGCCAGTCCCGAAGCGGCGTCGTGCGCGACTTCGTCGCCGTCGGTGATGTCGACGTCAAAGTCATCGGCGCAGACGGTCAGGTCCTCGATTCCGAGATCCCCGTCCGTCAGATCCTGGAACAGCTCATCGCCCGGACCGGTATCCCTCCCTTTATGCTCGGCCTTACCTGGTCCAGTACCGAACGTATGAGTGCTCAGCAGGCCGACCTTATGACCAGTGAACTTACCGCCCTCCGCAGAACCCTTACTCCCGTCTGTGAACGCGTTTGTGACCTCTGGCTCCGTATGCACGGCTTTTCCTGCCCCTTCTCCGTCGTTTGGGATGAGATCAACCTTCAGGATAACGTCGAAGACGCCCGCGCCAGACTCTATGACGCGCAGGCACAGAATCTCCTCCATTCCTCAGAAAGAGAGGTCCTTTGATGGATATCCGTAAATCCGGCCAGCCTATCCAGCCCATTGACGCCGATTCCGAGATCGACGCCGTAAACCATTTCACCAAAACCAAACTCGCTCCCGACGATGTCTTTACCTTCTCTGTCCTCCTCTGTGACAATGAGGTCGATCGGGACTCCGAACGCTTCTCTATCCCCACCCTTCGCGATTTTCGCGATCTGTTCCTCGGTAAAACCGGGATCGCTGACCATGACTGGTCCACCGACCGTCAGATCGCCCGTATCTATCGTACCGATCTTATCTCCGATCCTCAGAAAACTACCTCCGCAGGTGAACCCTATACCTATCTGCGCGCCTGGGCCTATATCCTCCGCTCCCCGCGCAACGAAGATATCATCCGCGATATCAACGGCGGCATCAAACGTGAAACCAGCGTCGGCTGTTCCGTCGCACACCGTATCTGCTCCGTCTGCGGAAAAGATGCCCTCGATGCCGACTGCGGCCATATCCCCGGCATGTCCTATGCCGGCAAACCCTGCCACCATATCCTCGACGGCGCCGTCGATGCTTACGAATGGTCCTTCGTCGCCGTCCCCGCGCAGAAAAATGCCGGCGTTATCAAACACCTTCAGCCCCAGTCCCCCGAACTCGATTCCCTCCGGAAAAAGGCCGCCGTCGCCGATTCCCTCCTTGAGGATCTCCGGCGCGAGACCCTGCGTCTCGCCCTCACCTGTGAACGCGAGCTCGGCTCCGCGCTCGAAAAATCCCTCTCCAATATGGATGCCGACGCGCTCCTTCCTCTCCGCGATTCCCTCCGGAAACGCGCTCTCTCCCTCTTTCCGCCCGTTTCCCAGCTCCCCAATCATCCCCTTGACCCGTCATCCCGTGATGACCACAGCGAATTCCTTATCTGAACCCAGGAGGCCACTTATCTATGAATATCAGCTTTGATTCCATCGGACAGACCGCCGTCACTTTCTGCAATAATTCCTCTGCCCCCGCCAAAGCCGGCGACTGCGTCTGTATGTCCGCCAATGCCGAAGTTTCCGCCGCCGGCGCCAATAAGCGCTTCTTCGGCGTCGCCCTCTCTGCCGATGACTCCTTCGCCGTCGTCCAGACCGCCGGCGTCGTTTCCCTGCCTTTCTCCGGTACCGCCCCTTCCGTCGGCTGGGTAAAACTCGCCGCCAACGGAGAAAACGGCGTCGTGCAGGATAATACCAACGGCTCCGAATTCCTCGTCCTTGACGTTTCCGATTCCACCATCACCTTTGTGCTCTGATCCAAGGAGGTCCACCCATGTCTTACAGCTTCAATGAAATCCGTCTCGATAAGGGAATGTACGGTATCCCCGGCAAATCCTTTACCCAGGTCCTCGAAAACCTCGACCCCTCCGAAAATTACGTCGGTACCCCCGTGGAAAACCTCGACGCATTCCAGCGCCAGCTGAAACGCTTCGATATCCATGTCAAGGGCGCCGGCAGCGATATGGTCGAAAAATTCTTCCAGACCACCGATTCCGCCGTCCTCTTCCCCGAGTACGTCTCCCGCGCCGTCCGCGCCGGTATGGAGGAAGGCAATATCCTCCCCTCTATCATCGCTACCACCACCCGCTTCGACGGCCTCGATTACCGCAGCGTCTATACCGCCAATACCGACGATGAGAAGTCTCTCCGTAAAGTCGGCGAAGGCGCCCTCATCCCCGCTACCGAAATCAAAACTTCCGATCATTCCGTCCATCTCCATAAGCGCGGCCGTATGCTCATCGCCAGCTATGAGGCCATCCGCTTCCAGCGCCTCGACCTCTTCGGCGTCATGCTTCGCCAGATCGGCGCGCAGATCATGCGTATGCATCTCGAAGATGCCATCGATATCCTGATCAACGGCGACGGCAACAATAACGCCGCTGCCGCCTTTACCGTCGGCGATGCCGCCATCGGCGGTACGGCCGGGTCCCTCAGTTATTCCGACCTCGTCGCTTTCTGGAACCAGTTCGACCCCTATACCATGAATACCATGCTCGCTTCTCCCGACGTCACGGCTAAGATCCTTGCCTGTGACGAGTTCTGCAACCCCCTGACCGGTCTCAATTTCCCCGGAACCGGTGAGCCCGGCAGCCCCCTCGGTGCAAAGCTCCTGCGCTCCTCCGCCGTCCCCGCGGGTACCCTGATCGGTCTGGATCATCGTTACGCCCTCGAAATGGTGCAGGCCGGCGATGTGTCCGTCGAATATGACCGCCTCATCGATCGTCAGCTCGAACGCGCCGCCATCACCAGCATCTCCGGCTTCGCCAAGCTCTATACCGAGGCTTCCAATACCCTGACCGTATAATCTCATCCCTCTTCTCCCGGCCTGCCGGCCTGCCGCCCTGCGTCCCCATGACGTATTTCGCGGCAGGCGGCATGCCATCCCCTCTGTCCCGGGATACCGTTTCCCTATGCGGCGTGTTTCCGGCTCAGTGCTTACCCTTTTGTCTGACAGACCGCGGCTTTGCCGCCGTCCTGCCAGAATCAGTTTTCCTTGGAGGTGTACCCTTGTCCCTCGCAGACGATATCCTCTCCCGCGCGCAGGCCCTTCTCGGTTCTGTTCCCGAGTCCCGCCTTCCCGCCCTTTCCCAGCTCTGTGACGCCGCGCACGCGTCCTATCTGACCCGTCTCGGAGGCTCGGTCCCCGATGACGCAGCCGAGGCTTTTACCTCCGCTGCCGCCGTCTCTGCCGCCGCCTCCTTCCTCGAACTCAACACAGCCCTTACCGGCGGCACCGTCCGTGTCGGTGATGTCTCCGTCTCCTCCCCCCGAGACGGTGTCGCCGACGGTCTTCGTGACCTCGCCGATGCCCTCCTCGCTCCCTGGCTGTCCGGAAACGGTTTCCATTTCCGGGGGGTGTCCTCATGAGCTCCCGTATCGCCCGTGCCCTCGAAGCCGTTGGTACCGAGTTTACCCTCACTTCCGACCAGTGCCCCGAAGGCAGACTCTGTCACGGCGTCTTTCAGCCCCTCTCCGTCCCCTCCGACGGGCCTGTCCCCACCGCACCCGGTATCGCGCAGCAGCTCCGCTGTTCCCTTGCCGCGCCCCCTTATGTCTTCGTCTCCGGAGAATCCGGTGTGCGCATCTCTGTCCTCGGCCGCCGGTATGCCCTCATCCAGGCCGTCCCGCGCTTTCTCGGCAGCAGCCTCTCCCACTGGGAGGCCGCCCTCCGTTTCCTCGGAGAGGAGGCACCGGCATCTTGACCCTCGATTCCGTCACCTCCGCCGTCACACAGACGCTTCAGACTGCTCACATCCCTGCCGTCTCCGCCTATCCCTCGCACGGCCTTGACCCCGACCGGGCCGTCGTCTGTGTCTCTGTGCAGAAATGCGAATGCCTCTCCGGCGCTTTTGCCGAGTATCTCGGCCTGTCTTACGATGACTTCGATAACCGGGTCGAGCTCTACGGACAGCGCCTCGACCTCGTCCTCGGCCTCGATATCTATGCCCCTCACGACGATGGCCCCGAGTCCTGCTCGTCCCTCTTCCTGCAGATCTCTCAGGCCCTTCACGCCCTCCCCTCCGGACTGCGCGTCCGGAAACTCTCTGCCGGTAATGCCGCGCCCGATAAAACCACCGGCCTTTTCCACTGCCCCGTGGCCCTCCATTGCCGCGCTCTCCTTATCGCCCGAGCTGACCCCGACTCCGGCGAATTCCTCGACTTTGTCCTGAAAGGTTGGTCTGTCCATGTCTAACGAAAGACCCGGCGTGTACTCCTATTGTACCGTCTCTTCCTCCCTTACTTCCGCTTCCCGCGGCGCCGTCATCGGTATCGCCGCCTGCGCCCTTACCGGCTCTGCCCTGACCGTCTCTTCCATCGATTCCTGGAACGATGCCGTCAGTCTGTTCGGCGAAAACTCGAACCTCGCGCGCCTCATTAAGGTCCTTTTCCGGAACGGCGCCGCTTCCGTTCGCGCCGTCCCCGCTGCCGTCGGCGAAAACCCCTCGCCCTCTGTGCAGGATTACAGCAGCGCCTTCCAGTCCCTCATCACCGACCCCAATATCCGGATCATGATCTGTGACAGCCGCGCCGCCGATGTCCATTCCGCCATGCGCTCCCTGATCACCCTCAATGCGCCCGAAGGGTCTCAGCACCGCTTCGGTATCGTCGAGACCGACGGGGACAATGATGCCCTGATCCTCGCCGCGCAGGCACAGAATTCGGAACGCATCGTCCTTTGCAGTCCCGTCGAGACCGGCGATGACGCCGTCCCCGGTTCCGTCGCCGCCGCCGTCGCAGGCGCCGTCTCCGCTACCCAGGACCCCGCTGTCCCCATGAACGGCGTCGAACTGCAGGGCATCGGTACGCTCTCCCGCTCTCTCTCCGAAAGCGATCTCAACGCCCTCATCCCGGCGGGGATCACGCCCATCGAGACGGTCTCCGGCAGACATTATATCGTCCGTGCCGTCACCTCCCGTACGACCACCAACG
Source organism: Eubacteriales bacterium (assembly GCA_030528965.1). Lineage (GTDB taxonomy): Bacteria > Bacillota > Clostridia > Oscillospirales > Oscillospiraceae > JAUMXS01. Next base: position 7,289 of record JAUMXS010000021.1, on the reverse strand, counting down.
GCGCCGATGATCCCACCTGGCGCGAACTTACCACCGTCCGTATCATCGACGATGTGATCCCTGCCGTCCGTGACGCCCTCCGCGCACGCTTCCTCCGCGCCAAAAATACCGCCCAGACCCGCGGCGCCATCCGTACCCAGGTCGCCATTGAACTCGAAGCCAAAAAATCCGCCGAGATCATCGATGATTACAGCAACATCACCGTCGCCGCCTCCGAATCCGACCCTACCTGCTGTATCGTCAGCTTCGATTTTACCGTCGCTCACGGCCTGAATCAGATCCATATCACCGCCTATATCACCGTCTAAAAGGAGGCCCCTTGTCCTATGTCCGTTTCCGGATTCCCCACCAGCAGTGACATTTACCTCGAAGCCGAAGGTAAAAAGATCGCCGTCGTCCAAAGCTATAAAGCGACCGCCAACCGCACCGAACGTACCGTCGAGGCCTTCGGTGAGTCCGAACCCGTCGCTACCATCGCTACACAGCTTTGCTATAAAATCGTCCTCACCCGTCTGTACGCTACCGATGAAGCGATCGGTGACGGGATCGATTTCCACTCCCTCCGTGACTTCTCCCTCGTGATCGTAAAGCCCGACCGCCGCGTCGCGTATACCGGCTGTCAGTGGTCCTCCATCGAGGAAACCGGCGAACTTGCCGAAATGGTCGCCGAAAAGGTCACGATCCTTGCCGCTCACCGTGTCGAGACCTTCAACTGAGCCCGTTGTGCATGACACCGCTCCCGCATTGGACGATCTCCTCCGCTCTGTCCGCTCCGACCCCCTCGAACGCCTGCGCTGGATCGTCTCCCGTGCCTTTTCCGTCCCTGTCTGGTCCCTGCGCGATCTGCCCGATGACGAGATCCTCCTGAGCGGTGTCCATCTCATCCTCGATCTGCAAAGCCATGACCCCGGGGACCCTTCCGACGAGTCCGGCATGAACCCCGCCTTTGATCAGAGACTCTTTACCCAAAGAAAGACTGGAAAATCCCTATGATGAATGCCCCTCTTAAAAATCTCAGCCGCTCTCAGGCCGAGTCCCTCGCCGGACAGATCCTCGATGTCCTCGAACCTGCCTCTGCCGCTTCCGGCGGCCGACGAGACGATCAGACCCAGCCCGGCGGCCCCGTCCCCACCCTTATGAGAGCCCTCACAGAGCTTCTCGGCCCTGCCTTTTCTTCCCCTGCCAATGAAGAGACCGCCCCGGCGCTTTCCCGTCTTGCACAGGCCCTTGCACAGGCTTTTTCCTCCGGGTCCGATCCGGCCCATACTCTCTCCGCAGACCTGCCGGAGCCTTCACGCGTCCTGTCCGCCCGGAACTACGCCGTCCTCCCTGACGGGAGGCCCGTGCCTGCCGTTTCCGGCCCCGGCGCTCCTTCCGCGAACCCGGCCCTCCGAACCGCCTTCGCCGCCAGACCCGGCTCCGCCTTCGACGATTCCGCCGAGGCCGGTCAGGACCTCGAAGGCTTCTCCGATTATTACCGCCGCGATGCCCGACGCTATGATTCCGGCTTCGCTCCGCTCACCTGACCCTTTCCGAGGTGTTTTTACATGATCCTCTCTCCCATGCGCTTTAAAGATTACGTATGGCCCCACAATCCCCATACCTATGTCATCGATTTCCGACGCGAGATCGCTATGCATAAAGTCCCCCTCGGCGCTTACTCCCTCCAGTGCCTCGGCCGCGTCAACCGTGTCCTGCGCGGAGAAGGAGAATTCGCCGGGGAGGGCGCTTATGATGAGTTCAAGCGCCTCGCTACCGTCTTTTACGGCAATACCCCCGGCCTGCTCATCCATCCTGTCTGGCAGGAGTCCCTTGCCTATTTCGCCCGCCTCTCCCTTGAACAGGAGCCCACACAGAATTATGTGCATTACTCCTTTGAATTCTGGGAGTGCTGTGAGGAATATCAGACAAAGGCGCTCGATGTATCCAACACCGCCGCTTCTTCCTCTTCCCGGCCTACCGGCATTTCCCCCTCTTCGCGGTATTTCGGCGGTATCTCACAATGGGTCACCGCCTCCGCCGGTGACACCCTCTGGGGCATCGCGTCCCGATACGGCCTCTCCATCGAGAGACTGATCTCCCTGAATCCCCAGATCCGAAACTCCAATCTCATCAGTGCCGGCGACAGGATCCGCGTTTCCGTCGGGGAGGAACTGCTGTGATCACCGCCTATGTCAAAAATGCCGCCGGGAAACGCTTTCAGCTCCCTGCTCTCCGCGCCTGGGATCTCCGATATACCCTCGGAAACCCCTGCGATGCCTTTGAAGTTCGCTTCCTCTATGACGCGGAGACGATGGAGAGCCTCCTCCTGCAGGCCGTCTCCTTCCAGCTCGTGCAGGACGGCGTGACCGTTTTTACCGGGTTTATCGATGAAGCCTGCGCCTGCGCCGACACGGACGGCCTTACCGTTACCCTTTCCGGCCGCGGCCCCGCCGCACGACTGATCGATAACGAAGCCCCTCCTGCCGTCTATTACAATGCCTCCCTCGATTTTATCCTCGACCGGCACGTCCGGCCTTTCGGCCTTTCCCCCGTACGCATCCCCTCGTGTCCCGGACTTTCGAAATTTACCGTCTCCACCGGCGTCAGCCAATGGTCCGTCCTGCGCGATTTCCTCAGCCTCACCATCGGGAAAAGCCCCCGTTTTTCCCCCGTCGGTGAACTGCTGCTCGACGATCCCGACGGGAAGAGCCTCGCCGTGGATAACACTGTCGCCGTTTCCTCCGCCCTGCGGAGAATTACCCGGCACGGAGTGCTCTCCTCCGTCCTCGTGCAGTGCAAATCCACCGGCGCGGCCCTGACTGTCCAGAACGACGGCTTCCTCGCCCTCGGCGGCTGTGCCTCACGCGTGCTCAGCGTGCCCCGTTCCGCTTCCTATGCCGATATGCTCGGCAAGGGTCAGCAGCAGATCGACCGCGCCAAAGAGGAACTGGAGGTCTGTACCCTCACCCTTCCGCAGCCTTTCGCTGCTTTCCCCGCCGATATTATCCGTCTCCGCCATTCTCCCGTTGTCCCGGACGGGTCCTATCGCGTCTCCGCCGCCCGCTGCCGTGCCGGCCGCGACGGCATTACTACCCAGCTTACACTCATCCCCAAGGAGGTGTCCTGACCTATGTGGCTTTCCGAAATGGCCGGCCGCAGCGGCCTTGAATCCGAAAACCCGATCCAGACCGGCCGCGTTACCATCGGCGGCGCTGCCCCTGCCGTCTTTACCGACGGGGAGACCCGCAGTATCCGCGTCCTCGCCCCCGGCGGATTTATCTGGAAACCTGCCGCCGGACAGAATATCCTCGCCCTGAAAGCCGATGACGGGGCCTTCTATCTCGCCGGAGCCGAAGTACCCGCCGCCGATTCGCTCCGGAACGGAGAACTCTGCCTCTTTTCTCAGGATCATGCCGCCGAGATCATCCTCGACAATAACGGCACGATCCGCATGAAAGGCAATCTCAATATCCGGGGCGTTGTCAATATCATCGGCAGTATCTATCTCAACGGCGTTTCTCTCCGGCCCGGAAGTACCGCATGACAGGAGCTTATGCCATGGACCTTAAACTCTCTCTCGGACAATATGTCCCCTCCGAACACGCGGGGCTTGAGACCCTCTCCGGACAGGAAGAACTCATCCAGCGTGTCCTTATGAAACTCCAGGCCCCCCGCGGGGCCTTTCCGCCCCTTCCCGATTACGGCAGCCGCCTGTATCTCCTGCATCGGGAAAAACCGTCCCACCGCAATACCGCCGCCCTCCTCTTCGCCGCCGAAGCCCTCGAAGAGGAAGATTCCGTCACCGTCGAGAGCGCCGAGGTCTCCCTTTCCGAAAACGGGCAGCTCCTCGTCGCCCTGAGACTGACGGCCGCCGGCGAAGCCACCGCCATCGAACTGGAGGTCTGATCCCCTTTGAAATCCATCGAAGAACTCTATTTCTCCCTGAAAAATACCATCTCCCAAGCCTCCGGCGCCGTCCTCTCCGACGGCGGCGATATGGCTCTCCGTCTCCGTGCCCTCGCCGCGGAACTCTTTTCCCTGTGGTCCCAGGCCGACTTCGTCCTTCGGCAGTCTTTCCCCCAGACCGCCGAGGGCAGCTGGCTCGATAACCATGCCCAAGTGCGCGGACTTGTCCGGCGTGAGGCCGTCTGTGCACAGGGCGTGCTCCGATTCTCCGTCTCCTCTGCCGCCGCCGACAACCTCATTGTCCCTGCCGGAAGCGAATGTATGACCGCCGCCGGGCTCCGCTTTGCCACCACCCGCGACGCTTCCATCCCAGCCGGGGAACTCTCCTGCGATGTCCCCGCCGCTGCCGTCTCACCCGGAAAAGCCTGGAATGTCCCGGCCGGGACCGTCTGTTACATGGCTTTTCCGCCCGTCGGCGTCGAAGCCTGCGTAAATCCCGATGAGTTTATCGGCGGTACCGATGCGGAAAATGACGATGAGCTCCGCGCCCGTGTCCTTGCCAGTTACCGTACCCTTCCCAACGGCGCCAATGTCGCCTATTACGAGACCCTCGCCCTCGGCATCGACGGTGTCCGCGCCGTGAAAGTCCTGCCCAAAAACCGCGGCATCGGGACCGTCGATATCGTCATCGCCGGTACCGACGGCCTTCCGGCCGCCGACCTCGTCGATGCCGTGCAGGACGCCGTCAACGACTGCCGTGAGATCTGCGTGGACGCACTCGTTTATGCGCCAGAGACCGTCCCCGTGACTGTCGATGCCGCCGTCACCGTCAAAGACGGCTATGACGCGGCGGCTGTCCTTGCCGACGTCGAACAGGCCGTCCGCGACTGGTTCTCCGGTGAGCGCCTCGGTCAGGATGTCCTCCTTGCCGCGCTCAGCGGCGTCATCTATTCCGTCCCCGGCGTCTATAATTACAGCCTCACGGCCCCTATGGCGGATGTTCCCATCACCGCCTCGCAGCTGCCCGTCCTTGATGCCGTCACCGTCACGGAGGCCTGATCCATGAACTATGCCGATTTCCTCCGCGATCTCCTCGCACCGCTCCGTCTTTATGACCTCTCTGCCGGCATCGGCGCCGCCGAACTCGACGCCGCCGGCGGCGCGATGGATGAAATGTTCCGCGAACTTCTCCGGCAGGAACAGGAAGCCTGCCCGGCTGCCGCCCTCGATTATGGCCTGACACGCTATGAGGAACTGCTGCCCTATACCCCTGCCTACCTGACCCTCGATGACCGCCGCCGGGCGCTCATTGCCCTGCTTCGCATCGATGACTGCTCCTTTACCCCTGCCGATCTGCAGAATACCATCGCCGGCTGCGGCCTTTCCGCCGTCATTCGTGAGACCGGTACGCATTTTACCGTCGAGGTCAGTTTTCCCCTCAACCGCGGTATCCCCGAAAACTTCCCCCGGATCCGCGAGAGGATCGAACAGATCCTGCCCTGTCACCTCGACGTGCAGTACGTGTTCATCTACAGCTCGTGGCAGGATATCGAAAGCGCCCTGCCTACCTGGCAGGAGCTGGAGGAACGTGTTTCCAGCTGGAAGGAACTGGAGGTGTACCTCCCGTGATGGAATGGACAGTCGTTACCGTCCTTACCGCCCTTGTCGGCCTGCTCGCAGCCCTTCTGAAACCCCTGCTCAGCCTTCACGGCGCCATTACGCGCCTTGCCAGCTCCGTCGAGAACCTTGAAAACCAGATCGAGGACCTCGTCAGACGGAACAATGAGGCGCATTCCCGGCTCTGGCATAAATGCGACGAGCAGGATGCCCTCCTGCATAACCATGAGACCCGGCTCCAGATCATGGAATCTTCCCGCGTGAAAGCCTGAAAAAGCGCGTTTATATGACGCTGCGGAAATATTCCACATTCGCCCGCAGCCGCGCGTTGTCCGGTTCCCGCGCCAGCGCAAGCTCCGCTTCCCGGTACGCCTCCGGCAGCCGGCCCGTTTTGTAATAGGCAATCGCGCGCAGATCATGCGGATAACTGCCCCAGCTGTCCGCCTCGCAGATATAGCTTAGGGGACGTTCAGTGATCTTCAGAGCACAGCCTGTGAAGTACAGCACGCCCTCCCAGTCGCCCTCACTGTATAAAAGCGAAGCGGTATCTATATAAGGTTCGCGCAGATGCGGAGCTTCCGCAACGGCCCGCAGGTACCAGTTCCGTGCCTCGCCCGGATCGCCCTTTCCGCGATATGCCGCCCCTATACAGCGCATCGAGGCCGCGCGCTCGTCCCGCCAGACTGCCCGCGGCAGACTCAGATGCCGCAGCAGTTCCCGGATACAGTCATTCCAGCGCCGACGGAACAGATACTCCCGGCCCAGATAGTGCGCGCAGCGGTCATCCTCCGGGGATTCCGCCGCCGCCAGCTCCAAAAGCGGCAGGTACTGCGCCCGTGATTTCCCGGCGTCCGGGTAATGGTCCAGCTGTACGCCCTGCAGCACCGCCGTGCGGCCCTCCGGTCCCGGCCCCGTCCATTCCAGGATCTCGTGGACCGGATGCTTCCAGCGATAGCCGTGCCGCCGGTGGATCTTCTCCTGCTCAAAGACCACGCCTTCCGAGCCGTCCTCCCGGAAACTCCAGACGTACCGATACCGCCCGCGGCTCACGTCCTCCCCCCAGCAGGCTTCCAGCGCCGCACGCCAGCCCGGTCGAAAAACCTCGTCGAGATCCGTGCAGACGCAGACGTCCACATCCTCCGGGACAAGGTCCAGCGAGAGGTTCCGTGCCCGGTCAAAGCGCCATGGACACACTTCCCGTACCTCTGTCCGCACGCCAAGCTCCCGCAGACGTTCGGCCGTTCCATCCGTCGAACCCGTGTCCAGTACCACCAGTTCATCTGCCTCCGACATGGAGCTTACCCATCGTTCCGCAAAGCCGATCTCGTTTTTGCTGATCGCATAGACCGCTACCTTCATTTTTTTGCCCTCCTTAAAAAACCCGGCAGGAAACCGATTGGTCCCTGCCGGGGGGCGTTTCGCCCGATGATCACATGGCAGGGGGGCGCAAAACGCCCCGCCTGCCTCTCTTTTGTATCAGTTCTGTGCCAGCAGACCCGCTTCCCGCAGACTTGCCAGCAGCGCATTGAGCTGCGTGACCGCATTGGCCGGGTTCGTCGCGTCCTCGACAGCCGCTGCCGCGATCACCGTACCCACGGGCCCGGTCGGTCCGGTGGGGCCGGTAGGACCCACTTCGCCCGTATCACCGGTGTCGCCCGGACAGCCTCTGGGCCCTCTGGGGCCTGTCGGTCCGGTTGCACCCGTCGGACCCGTGGGGCCTGTTACGCCCGCAGCGCCGGTCGGTCCGGTGGGACCCGTTGCACCTGTCGGGCCTGTGGGGCCTG
>JAUMXS010000118.1 GCA_030528965.1 Eubacteriales bacterium | reverse complement strand
TACACAGCTTACCATGCGTACCTTCCATACCGGTGGTATCGCCGGTGATGATATTACCCAGGGTCTGCCTCGTGTTGAGGAACTGTTCGAAGCCCGTAAACCCAAGAAGATGGCTGTTCTTGCGGAGATTTCCGGTAAGGTGACCATTGAGGAGACCAAGAAGACTGCTGTAAACGCTCTGACCATCACGAACGAGGAACTGGGCGAGACGGCGGTGTATATGATCCCGCGTTCCGAGCTGGATGCGTCCCGCGCCAATCATTTGTTTGGCGAATATGTGGAAAAGGGTCAGGCGCTGACTGCCGGTGCACTCAGCCCGCACGATGTACTTCGTATCCGTGGTGTCGAAGATGATGAGTTCGGACGTCCCGGCGTTCGCAACTATCTGGTGCAGGAGGTACAGAAGGTTTACCGTCAGCAGGGCGTTGACATCAATGATAAACACATTGAAGTTATCGTTCGTCAGATGATGCGGAAGGTTCGCGTGGAAGATCCGGGCAGCAGCTCGCTGCTTTCCGGCGCCGTTGTGGATGTGCTGGAGTTCCGTGCGGCCAATCAGGAAATTGCCGACAGAATCGCTGCCGGAGAGGAAGGGCTTGTCCCCGCTACGGCTACGCAGATCCTTATGGGTATCACCAAGGCCTCTCTTGCCACGGAAAGCTTCCTGTCTGCCGCCTCCTTCCAGGAGACCACCAAGGTTCTTACCGAAGCCGCAATCAAGGGCAAGGTGGACCATCTGGTCGGCCTGAAGGAAAACGTCATCATTGGTAAACTGATTCCCGCCGGATCGGGTCTTGCCGCATATCGCGACTTCGAGATTGAAACAGCGGAGGAACCTGAGCAGGAAGAAACGGATTACGTGGATCTGTCCATGCTGGTTGGACGGAGCAACGCGATCTGAACAGGTATTTTTATCTAATGAAAATGGAAAAAATTCTTGACTAAACTTGTTCATTCTGCTAAAATAAGGTTTCGTGTGGGCGAATTGCGCCCAAAAGCTGGTTTTTGACGGATCCCTGTAAAAAAATATGGGGATCCGGCGGAAATATGATCATCGAAGAAAGGAGGAAAAACATGCCCACTTTTAATCAGCTGGTTCGCAAGGGCCGTAAACAGGTCACCTATAAGTCCAATTCTCCGGCCATGCAGAAGGGTCTCAACACCCTGAAGAACCGTGAAACAGATTTGTCTTCCCCCCAGAAGCGTGGTGTTTGCACTGCTGTTCGTACCTCGACTCCTAAGAAGCCGAACTAGGCTCTCCGTAAGATCGCTCGTGTACGTCTGACCAACGGTTATGAAGTCACTGCTTACATCCCCGGTGTGGGTCACAATCTGCAGGAGCACAGCGTCGTCATGATCCGTGGCGGCCGTGTCAAGGACCTTCCTGGTGTCCGTTACCACATCATTCGTGGTTCTCTGGATACCACCGGCGTCGACGGACGTCGTCAGGCCCGTTCCAAGTATGGTGCCAAGCGGCCCAAGGGCGGCAAGTAATTTTGCCGGACCAAAGAATGCCCTGTAGTTTATATTATATGTAATCACTGTTACAGTGTTGATATATTATGAGCCTCAGGGCGCAGCGTTGGGGACGGGACAGAATCGTGTCCCCGACGAGTACCGTTGATATCATTTCATAATGAAGGAGGGAAGTAAAGTGCCCAGAAGAGGTAACGTTCCCAAGAGAGAGATTCTGCCGGATCCCGTGTACAACAGTGTTCTGGTAACGAAGCTGATCAACAGCATTATGCTGGACGGTAAGAAGGGCGTCGCACAGAAGGTAGTGTATGAAGCTTTTGATACCGTGCAGGAAAAGACCGGCCGTGAGCCGCTGGAGGCTTTCACCGAAGCCCTCAACAACATCATGCCGACCCTGGAAGTCAAAGCACGTCGTGTCGGTGGTGCCACCTATCAGGTTCCTATCGAAGTTCGTGCCGACCGTCGTCAGACCCTTGGCCTCCGCTGGCTGACCGGCTATGCCCGCAAGCGCAGTGAGAAGACCATGCATGAACGCCTCGCCGGCGAACTGATGGATGCCCTGAACAATACCGGTGCCGCCGTCAAGAAGCGCGAGGATACCCACAAGATGGCCGAGTCCAACAAGGCCTTTGCCCATTATCGGTGGTAAGCCACCCGGGGTGGAATTATGTCCAGAGAGTATCCGCTTGAAAGAACTAGAAATATCGGCATCATGGCTCATATTGATGCCGGCAAAACAACCACAACGGAACGTATTCTGTTTTACACCGGCGTAAACTACAAGCTCGGCGAGGTTCATGAAGGCAATGCCACCATGGACTGGATGGAGCAGGAGCAGGAGCGCGGAATTACGATCACATCGGCTGCCACGACCTGTTTTTGGCGCGATACGCGTATCAACATCATCGACACTCCGGGTCACGTGGACTTCACTGCTGAGGTAGAACGTTCGCTCCGCGTACTGGACGGCTGTGTAACGGTTCTGTGTGCTAAAGGCGGCGTCGAACCGCAATCGGAAACGGTATGGCGTCAAGCGGACCACTACAACGTGCCGCGGCTTATCTATGTCAATAAAATGGATATCACCGGCGCAAATTTCTTCCATGTAGTGGAAATGGTGCACGATCGGCTGAAAGCCAATGCGGTCCCCATCCAACTGCCCATTGGGGCAGAAGCGGATTTCCGCGGGATTGTTGACCTCGTGGAAATGAAAGCAGACGTGTACTATGATGATCTGGGCAAGGATATGCGCGTGGAAGAAATTCCGGATGATATGCGCGCACTTGCAGAAGAATATCGTAATCAGCTGCTGGAAGCTGTGTCGGATTTTGATGACGACATCATGGAACTGTACCTGGAAGGGGAGGAAATCCCCTCCGATATGCTACGCAGTGCCATTCGAAAGGCTGCTGTAGCGGTACAGATGATCCCCGTCGTATGCGGCACTTCGTATAGAAACAAGGGCGTTCAGAAATTGCTCGACGCCATTGTGGACTATATGCCGTCTCCGCTGGATGTTCCCGCTATCGTGGGAACGAATCCCCGGAACGATGAGGAAGTCCGGCGTGAAGCTGCTGATGATACTCCGTTCTCGGCGCTGGTATTCAAGATCATGAGCGATCCCTTCGTGGGAAAGCTGGCGTTTTTCCGCGTTTATTCGGGTACGATGAACGCAGGCGAAACTGCAATGAATCCCGGCAAAGGAAAGCGTGAGCGTCTCGGACGTATTTTGCAGATGCATTCCAATCATCGGGAGGATATCACAACCGTATATTCCGGCGATATTGCTGCGGTCGTTGGCCTGAAGCATACGACTACCGGTGATACGCTTTGCGATGAGAGTCATCCGGTTGTACTTGAATCCATGGAATTTCCCGAACCGGTCATCCGGGTTGCTATTGAGCCCAAGACGAAGGCCGGAGAGGAGAAAATGGCGATCGCTCTGCAGAAGCTGAGCGAGGAAGACCCCACATTTAAGACCTGGACCGATGAAGAAACAGGGCAGACTATCATTGCTGGAATGGGTGAGCTGCACCTGGAGATCATTGTGGATCGACTTCTGCGGGAGTTCCGCGTGGAAGCCAATGTTGGTAAGCCGCAGGTTTCCTATAAGGAGACCATACGGTGTGAAGCCGTCGCAGATACGCGCTATGTGCGTCAGACGGGCGGTAA
>JAUMXS010000117.1 GCA_030528965.1 Eubacteriales bacterium | reverse complement strand
AGTTGTATCCTCAAATAAACAGTTCCGTTCCGTAATGGCAGCTCTGGAACTTATCATCCAGAAACACATTGAAGAACGGCGTCATTTTGTTTTCAATCTCAATGTCAGCGGGCTTTGGCTGGCTCAGAAGCATCCGGACAAACTCCGGTGTTACATCACCGGCGATGATCTTTCCGTGCCGCCAGTCATCCTCCTTCAGCTTGCCATACCGAAGTGCCAGTTCGATCCACTCGGTTTCCTCGTTCCAGCAGTGGATCTCAAAAGTCTTTGCGCCATCCAGCGCAGCCGTAATATAAGCCAGCCATTTGCTGTTATCAGCTTCGCTTCTGTCCAGCGTCACCATTTCAAATTCAATGGGGTCCTCCGGAATCTCTGCGGGTTTGAGGTCCATAACCACATCTGACAGGGCATTTTTCAAATCTTCAAATACCATCATGGTCCTCCCGTTTACCGATAATCTTCCTCGTTCACTTCATAGAGGATGTTTCCGTCGGCATCGAGGATCTGCTCAAACAGATTCCGCAGCCCCCATAAATTGTCGTCCACATTTTCGCCGCTTTCACTCACGGTCCAGTGGTCCAGCACGGCACGATAGCACAGACCGTTGCCGTCCTCCACTTCGGCCAGCAGTTCGAGCGTGCTTCCGAAGGGGATCTTAAACTCCCTGTCGAGCGGATAGTAAAAGGTCTCCGACCCGTTAATCCGAAAGCCGGATGACGGATGCGGAGCAGGTTCCGGTTCAGCGTTGTATCCCCGGCCGCTTTCCGTATTAGTCAGCGGGATCTCGGTACGTCCGACCTCGACGCCGTCCAGCTCTTCTATGAGCGAGACCGAGCGCACATCAACGACCTGTCCTTTTCCCTCCACGGAGATGCTCACCTCGCCCTCGCGGCACCAGGTGAAGATGCCGTTGGCGGCAGAGCCACTCCCGCTGCCGCCAAACCGCCCATTGACCCGGGGCAGCAGTTCATAACGGGGCGACCGCTGTTCCTCCAGCAATTCGGTCCGGATGGTGTTTCCCTCACGGAACTCGACCTTATCCACCCGCACCTCTTCAAAGAGCGGAAGGTCAACCCGAACCGTATAGGCACCGTTCATCAGCTCCATGGCGTATGCCTCGCCGTTGACCGTCAGGAAGGCCTCGGTCACGCCCGGCTGATGCTCCTTGGGCGTCACACTCCCGCGCAGCACAAAGGTTTTATCCGTCAGTTCCATCTCACCCAGATCAAAAACCGTGTGAGTCAGGATGCTGGCTTCCTGCTCCATCAGCTGTTCCATATAAGAGATCGCCGTGCTCTGGTTGGTTTGTATTATGGAAATGCTGCTGTTCAGATGATTCTCCAGCTGCCGGATCTCATCCTGCAGTGCAGAGATACGGAATTGGGATATAACGGCAATGACAAGCGCCAACACCGTCACAACGGTCGACAGACGTTTTTTCATAAAGCACCTCACTTGGGGTTCAATTACAGCTGTTCCTGTAAACGACGAAGCGTTTTCCGGGAATGTGTATCCGGCACGAAGGCGGGATGGCAGCCGCCCTTCTGCTGCGGAAACGGCGGGAGACCACATTACAGAAAACGGTCTGTGCATCTATGCGGAGTCCTTTGTACAGTGATTCCGTTCCGATGACAGGCCGTTTCTCAGGATCGGTCGATAGAGGATATTCCCGAAACAATATTAAAATACGGCCCGCATAAGCGGGCCGTACATATAAGAGCTCTTTGAGATTACTTCTTGAAGATGGAGTTCTTGTAGATGGTGTAGATCTCTTCGTAGCCGACCGGTTCGGGGTGCTTGGCCAGACGGTAAGAAACCTTGCTGAAGTCCTTGGACCAGGCAAGGATCTCTTCTTCGGTGATCTCGCACTTGACTTCGAACATGGAGGCGATGAAGGCAGCGAACTCGTCCAGATCCTTGAAGCCGCACATCTTGACAGCGTTGAGGGGCTGAGTGGGATCGCGGAAGATCTTGAGGTACTCGCCCAGCAGCATGCCGCAGGCCATGCCGTGAGGAATGTGCTTGTTGTGGGTCAGAGCGTAGCCCATGCCGTGAGGCAGGTTGCAGCCGGTCTGCTGGAAGCCGATACCAGCGATCAGGGAGGCCAGCATCATCTTCTCGCGGTCTTCCTTGGTGTACTCACCGGTGATGAGGGATTCCTTGAACTCGGAGAAGAGCTGGAAGCAGACGGAAGCCAGGGCGCGGGTCATGAAGTTGTTGGCGGTGGAAACGTAAGACTCCATGCAGTGAGCAAGGGCGTCGATAACGCTGGCGCGGGTCAGGCCAAGGGGCATCTCCATGATGTACTTCGCATCGGCGAAAGCGTAGCGGGGGTAGGTGCGGGCGAAGGTGCCCATCTTGGTGTTCAGGTCGTTACGGGTCAGAACGGAGAACGGGGTGACCTCGGAACCGGTGCCGGAGGTGGTGGGAACGCAAACGAGAGGCAGAGGGACTCTCTCTTCGTCCTTCGGGTACAGGCACTTGATGGGATCCATGTCGGGGTAGTTCATGAGGAAGCAAACGGACTTCGCGGTATCCATAGCGGAGCCGCCGCCGATGGCGATAACGAATTCGGGAGCAAACTCAGCAGCTTCCTTGGCGATAGCAACGCAGCTTTCAACGGAGGGGTTCTCTTCGGCGCCGTAGGAAATGATGTACTCGATTCCCTGAGCCTTCATAGCGGCCTCGGTGTCTTCCAGAGCGTAGTGACGAACGGGCAGACGCATGGTGATGATCAGAGCCTTCTTGCCGAGGGTGCTGAAGAGCTTCGCATTCTGCTCGATGCAGTTTTCGCCGTAATAAACTTCAGTGGGCATGTAGAAACGGAACTTGTTCATGGTTTTCCTCCTGAACTTTAGTAATTTTTAACATAAGGTGGCACAAATCCTTTTGTGGAATAATTGAAATGACCCAAAAGGAAATCCATGCCATGTCATGTCGTGTTAAGTATATCACAAAGATCTTAGAATGTGAAGAGCATTTCTGCTTTTGCTGTAAAAATATTTGTAAATTTTTTGTTGAGAAACCTTTTTCCCGGACGGCTCCTTTGGCGGACATGCCCTAATTCTCATCCTGACCGGACGCGACCCCCACATAACCGGTCTCTTCCAGTATGTATTGACCTTCTTCCGACAGGATCCATTGGAGCAGCCTGTCAACGTTTTCATTGGTATTTTCTTCGTATGTGACGGCATAGATCGGGGTCACGATGGTGTAGCTGCCGTTTTTGATGTTCTCTGCCGTCGGCGCCACGCCGTCGACAGACAGCATCTTGATATCGGGATTCCGGATGATCCCTTCCACATAGTATCGGAAAGAAAAACCGATGGAATTGGATTTGCTCCTGTAGTTTGACACCCTTTCGATAATGCCCGCCATCAGATCCGTCACCATTTCCGTGGGAGCTTCCATGATGGGCGTGTCGCCCATAAAACGCTTCAGCATGCTCTGACTGCCGCTGCCCTCGTTTCTCTGGAAGGCCGCAATCTTTTCGTTCCTGCCGCCGACCTGCTTCCAGTTCGTGATCTCTCCCGAATAGATACCCTTGATCTGCTCGGTAGTGAGATTATCAATGGGATTATCCTTGTGGACGAAGAAAACAAAGGCCTCCGCTCCGACAGGCGTATATTCAAAGGTCGTGCCGCATTCTTCCGCATACGC
>JAUMXS010000116.1 GCA_030528965.1 Eubacteriales bacterium | reverse complement strand
TATGGAAGGTACGCATGGTAAGCTGTGTACCGGGTTCACCGATGGACTGCGCTGCGATAACACCGACGGCTTCGCCCGCATTGACAGGTTTTCCGGTTGCCAGGTTGACACCGTAGCACTTGGCACAGACACCGCTCTTGGCGTCGCAGGTCAGGACCGAACGAATCTTCACTCGATTTATGCCGGCAGCCTCAAGGACAGCCGCATCATCGGACATCAGCATATGATCGGTATCAAAGATAACTTCGCCGGTCTCCGGATGAACGATGTTTTCTGCGGGGAAACGACCGTGGATGCTCGTGCCGAAGGACTGGACTTCCTGTCCGCGATCATAGATCGCAGAGGCCCATATACCCTGTGTCGTTCCGCAATCCGGTTCACGGATAATGACTTCCTGCGAAACATCGACCAGTCGTCTGGTGAGGTATCCGGAGTCGGCGGTACGAAGAGCGGTATCGGCGAGGCCCTTACGGGCACCACGGGAGGAAATGAAGTATTCCAGAACCGTCAGGCCTTCACGGAAGTTCGCCTTGATGGGGATTTCGATGGTCTTACCGGCGGTGTTGGCCATCAGACCACGCATACCGGCCAGCTGTCGGATCTGGTTCATGGAGCCACGAGCACCGGAATTTGCCATCATGTAGATCGGGTTGAACTCATCCAGCGCGTTTTCCAGAGCTTTCGTAACTTTCTTGGTGGTGCTTTCCCACTCCTGTACGACCAGACGATAACGCTCATCATTGGTGATGAAACCGCGTTTATACTGGCGCTCGATATCGACAACCTTGCCTTCCGTTTCACGAATCAGAGTATACTTCGCTTCCGGAACGGTCATATCCGCTATGGAGATCGTAATGGCACCCTGCGTCGAATACTTGAAGCCCAGCGCCTTGATGTTATCCAGCACCTCGGAAGAAATCGTAAAGCCGTATTTCTGGATGCAGCGGTCAATGATCTTGCCGAGTTCCTTCTTGCCGACCTTGAAGCCGATTTCATAATCCAGCATGTGTTCCGGATCTTTGCGGTTCACGAAGCCCAGATCCTGCGGAATAGGCTCATTGAAGATGATCTGACCGACGGTGGCGGGAACGATTTTCTGATACGTTACTCCATCGATCGTGCGGGTAATGCGCACACGGATGGGGCTGTGGATGCCCACGCAGCCTTCGTTATAGGCCATAATAGCCTCGCTGGGGCTGCCGAAAACCTTACCGGTCCCCTGCTCATTCCGTTCAAAGGTCAGGTAATAGGAGCCAAGGACCATGTCCTGCGTCGGGACAGTGACCGGTCGGCCATCCTGAGGACGGAGCAGGTTGTTCACGGAAAGCATAAGGATTCTCGCCTCAGCCTGCGCTTCGGCAGACAGAGGAACGTGAATAGCCATCTGGTCACCGTCAAAGTCCGCGTTGTAAGCGGTACAGACCAGCGGATGCAGCTTCAGCGCACGACCTTCCACCAGGACCGGCTCAAAGGCCTGAATACCCAGGCGGTGCAGAGTCGGGGCACGGTTCAGAAGTACAGGATGTTCCTTGATGACGACATCCAGCGCATCCCAAACTTCGGTACGCTGTCTGTCAACCATCTTCTTGGCGGATTTGATGTTATTGGCAACGCCGTCCTCAACGAGCTTCTTCATGACGAAGGGACGGAACAGTTCAATCGCCATTTCGTTCGGCACGCCGCACTGATAGAGCTTCAGAGTCGGGCCGACAACGATAACGCTTCGGCCGGAATAGTCAACGCGCTTACCGAGCAGGTTCTGACGGAAACGTCCCTGCTTACCCTTGAGCATATCGGACAGGCTCTTGAGGGCGCGGGAGTTCGCACCGGTGACCGCACGGCCGCGGCGGCCGTTATCGATCAGAGAGTCCACAGCTTCCTGAAGCATACGCTTCTCGTTGCGCACAATGATGTCGGGCGCATTGAGTTGGATGAGTCTCTTCAGGCGGTTGTTGCGGTTGATCACGCGGCGGTAAAGATCGTTCAGGTCGGAGGTGGCAAAACGGCCGCCGTCCAGCTGAACCATGGGGCGGATCTCGGGAGGAATGACGGGAAGCACATCAATGATCATCCATTCCGGGCTGTTGCCGGAAACACGGAAAGCATCCACTACCTCAAGACGTTTGACGATCTTGGCTTTTTTCTGGCCGCTGGCATCTTTGAGCTCCGCACGCAGCTGCTGGGACAGAGTCTCACAGTCGATCTGGGAAAGCAGTTCCTTAACGGCTTCCGCACCCATACCGGCCTTAAAATCGTCCTCATACTTTTCGCGCATATCGCGGTACTCGCGTTCGGACAGCAGATCACACTTTTTCAGCGGCGTATCGCCGGGATCCGTTACGATATAAGCACCGAAATACAGTACTTTTTCAAGAATGCGGGGCGTCAGGTCCAGAAGGAGGCCCATCCGGCTGGGGATACCTTTGAAATACCAGATATGCGAAACCGGGGCAGCCAGTTCGATGTGGCCCATGCGTTCACGGCGAACCTTGGCTTTTGTGACTTCCACGCCGCAGCGGTCACAGACCTTACCCTTAAAACGAATTTTCTTATATTTCCCGCAGTGGCACTCCCAGTCTTTGGTAGGTCCAAAGATCCGTTCGCAGAACAGGCCGTCCCGCTCGGGCTTCAGAGTACGGTAGTTAATGGTTTCCGGCTTTTTTACTTCGCCGTGTGACCAGGAGCGTATCATGTCAGGAGAAGCGATTCTAATCTGAATGCCATCAAACGGTGTATAGCTCATTGCAGCTCGTCCTCCTCGTAATCATCGTTGGGATAGCAGCTACCATCGGCATCATCATATGCCTCCGCCGAAGCTTCGACAGCGTATTCGTCTTCCACATCCTCAATGGCAAAACCGGCATCCACCAGTTCCTCATCATCGGACTGGTATTCGTCGCGGAAGCCGGGGATGTAATCATCCTCGTCATCATCGCGCAGTTCGATCTGATTGCCGTCCTTGTCAAGCACCTGGACATCCAGACAGAGAGACTGCAGTTCTTTCACGAGAACCTTGAAGCTCTCCGGCACACCCGGCTGCGGGATGTTATGCCCCTTGACGATCGCCTCGTAAGTCCGTACACGTCCGGTGACGTCGTCCGACTTGACCGTCAGGATCTCCTGCAGCGTATGCGCAGCACCGTAAGCTTCCAGAGCCCAGACTTCCATTTCACCGAAACGCTGGCCGCCGAACTGAGCTTTACCGCCCAGAGGCTGCTGGGTGACGAGGGAGTAAGGACCCGTGGAACGGGCATGGATCTTATCGTCTACCAGGTGATGGAGCTTCAGGTAATGCATGTGGCCGATGGTAACAGGGTTGTCAAACATCTCGCCGGTGCGTCCGTCTCTGAGCCAGACCTTGCCGTCTCTGGAGATCGGAACGCCCTTCCACAGTTCTCTGTGAGCACGGTTGTCATAGAGGAACTTCATGGTCTCAGGACTTACCGAATCTTTATATTTTGCCTCGAACTCGTCCCACTCAGTGTTGACGTAGTCGTTCGCGAGATCAAGGGCATCCATGATGTCGTCCTGAGTCGCGCCGTCGAAGTTCGGGGTCGCTACATTAAATCCAAGCGCTTCCGCAGCAAGGGACAGGTGGATTTCCAGGATCTGTCCGATGTTCATACGGGAAGGCACGCCCAGGGGGTTCAGCACGATATCCAGCGGACGTCCGTTGGGAAGATA